>CAMLDR010000011.1 GCA_946478775.1 uncultured Flavobacteriales bacterium | reverse complement strand
TGAATTTCATGCGTTCGATTTTTTCGAAGAATGTGTTGAATAAATGATAATAACAGGTACAAAAGTACAATAATTGAAATGGACCAAATCAATAATGTTGAAATAAGTATTCCACAACTTATCAAGAAAATATAACGGGTTGCATTTCCTTTCCATTTGAAGTGCTTGAATTTCAGCGCAAACAAAGGCAGTTCGGAGACCAAAAGCAGCGACATAACGACAATAATAGGAATCAAAACTATGGGCTGGATCAACCACATAATTAAATCGTGTTCCCAGCCGCTTGTGCCACCATATTGTGAAAGCAGCAAAGGAAAGGCCATGAAGAAGATCGTATTTGCCGGAGTCGGCAATCCGATAAACGATTCCGATTGACGTGTGTCAATATTGAACTTTGCCAGGCGGAATAAGGAGAAGAAAGGGATGATTAAAGCTAGAAAAGGAAGCTTATTATCCCATTGTAAATTAATTAAAGCATATAAGTTTGAGTCAACGAAAAGATTCAATTGTGCAGTTGATTCAAACAAAGGATTTATACCATGTTGCTGAAATAAAATGAGCATAAACATAATCAATCCCGGAGCCAACCCAAAAGAAATAATATCTGCCAAAGAATCCAACTGTTTCCCTAACTCACCCTGCTGTTTCAGCATACGCGCTACAAATCCGTCGAAAAAATCCAGAACGGCAGCCAGGAAAATAAAGTAGGGTGCGATATCAATTCTGCCGGCAAAAGCCAGAATGATTGCGAAGACTCCGCAAAGCATATTGCAAGCGGTGATCAGATTTGGTATATTGAACATTTTCATCGGGCGAATGAATATTTTGTTAGTTTAAATGGTTCAAAAAGCTGTAAATTTACGCTTCGAATTTATCAATAAACCATTGGGGTACACAATTTTTTATAAAAGATGCAGTTAATAGCATTCGTGAGGAACTTAAATACTATGAGATTTTACCTAATTGTTTGCATTGCATCTTGCTCTTTCCTGTCACTCGGACAAGGTTCGCTTGCCCCAAAATATTCCAATGAATTCTTAGCTATCGGAATCGGAGCGGAAGCTCTTGGTCTTTCTAATGCAGTTGTGGCACAAACCACCGGGGTGAATAGTGGTTACTGGAATCCGGCGGGCTTGACAAAAACCAACAAATGGCTGGATATCGGTTTGATGCACTCGGAATATTTTGCCGGGATTGCCAAATACGACTACCTGGGCTTGGCACATCAGATCGACGAGAAAAGTGCCGTAGGTTTATCCATCATCCGCTTTGCAGTGGACGATATTCCCAACACGACTCAATTAATTGACAACGAAGGACGAATCGATTACGACAAGATCACAACGTTTACCGCTGCAGATTATGCCTTTTTGCTTTCATACGCACGCACAACGAAAGTTCCCGGTTTGTCCGTAGGAGGAAATTTCAAAGTGATTTACCGTAAAGTGGGAGATTTTGCTAAATCCTGGGGATTTGGACTAGACGCAGGACTAACCTATGAAAAAAACGACCGGCTGAAGTTTGGAGCAGTTATTCGCGATGTAACCTCCACCTTCAATGCATGGATATTTACATTGGATGATCAGACCAAAGAAGTCTTTACGCTAACAGGAAACGAAATTCCGAGAAACGGCCTGGAGTTGACACTTCCACGTATTATTCTTGGAACCTATTACAAGCAGCCCCTTGGTAAAAAAGGAATTTATGTTTCAGGTGAATTGGATCTGGATATGACCACAGACGGTAAGCGAAATACCATCCTGAAAACGAACGTAGTCAGTTTCGATCCGCACATTGGAATCGCTTTCGGGTTCAAGGAATTGGTGACTTTGCGAGGTGGCATTTCCAATATGCAGTATATCAAGAACTTTGACGACTCAAAAAAATTAACTATCCAACCAAATATTGGTATCGGATTACATATTAAAGCCGTATATTTAGACTATGCATTTACAGATATTGGGGACGCCTCAACAGCATTGTATTCGCATGTAATTTCATTACGTCTTGCATTGAACAAACCTAAAAACGCAGTGAAAACAGATGAATAAGAAGAGCCTATGAAGAAACTCTGCTTAATACTACTTATACTTTTACCGGTTCTTGCGTGGAGTCAGCCTTATGGGAATGAATGGATTGATTATTCCCAAAAATTCTACGGATTTAAAATTGTTCAGACAGGCTTATACAAAATAGACTACACCACTTTAACCAATAACGGCGTTCCTGTTTCGGGAATAAATCCATCCAGTTTTCAAATTTTCGGGAAAGACAAAGAAGTCCCGCTTTACATGGTGCATAACGGAGACAATTCATTTGATCCGGGAGAATATTTTTTATTCTATGCATACAAGAATGACGGCTGGCTTGATTCCGTCATGTATCCGAATCCTTCCCAAATGGCAAACCCGGGATACAGCTTGATCAACGATACAATCACTTATTTTTTTTCCTGGAAGAATTCCGGAACCGGTTTGCGGTTTGCATTGCAGCCGGATCAAAATTATTCGAATTATACCCCAAGCAGTTTCGTCCGGTCTGAATTCAGAAGTCAATATTCAAACAGCTATTGTCAGGGAGATGTGAAGGATGATGCATCCGGTTCCATTTATTCAATGGGCGAAGGTTATGGCGGAGTTGAATTGTCAACGGAAACCACCAATGTTTCAGCCAGTACCCCCATTCCAACGCCGAATGTTTATACCGGCGCAACAGGACTTCCGGTTAAGTTCGAATACCGACTTTCATCCAACTCATCGGGAAAGGACGTTAACAACACGCAGCAAACGATTATTAATCAGCATACCCGCTTAACTTTCGGTCCATCCAACGTTCTTTTGATTGATACCATCTATTGGGATTATCACCAGTTAAAAGAAGTGACCGATCTCCCGATAAGCAGCTTAAGCAACGGCACAACTTATCTCAACCATGAAATCATCATGGATTTGAATGTAACGGCTCAAAGGCAGATTATTACTTATACCATGCTTTCTTATCCGAGGCTTCCAATTGGAAACAATCAACCCTTTGATCGTTTTTTTGTTCAGAACGGGATGGTAAAAAGCCGCGTGGACTTAAGCAATTTCTCCGGCTCAGCTCCCATGGTACTCAGCTTTGGTTCTGTTCCACGATATGAGATCCCTACCGTAAATGCCGGCATTCTACAGTTCATTGTCCCAAATAACACCTGGAGTAATGAAACCGAAGTTTTGGTGGTGGATTTAAATAACACCCTTCCTGTTGTTGGGGCTTTTACTCCTGTAAACGGAACGGGTACTTTCACGGATTTCAGCACCATGAATATTGATTCTGCTCTAATCTTTGTTTACCATCCTTCATTGGCCAGCAGTAAAGATTCGTATTCCACTTACCGATCTTCTGTGACCGGTGGTGCTCATAATGTACTTTCAGCAAATATTGAAGAACTGTACCTGCAATTTTCAAGTGGGATCATCAAACATCCGCTTGCGATTACCCGGTTTGTGAATTTCATTCACGGCAACAGCACACAAAAACCGGAAGGGTTATTACTGATCGGAAAAGGTATAACCGTAGGTGAAACCCGTTATTCACAGACCTCTTATGCAAACTGCCTCATTCCTCCGATGGGATACCCGGCAAGTGACATTGCAATAACAGCTTCATTGATCAGCAATAATACCTGGGAACCACTTGTTCCTACCGGAAGGCTTTCCATGACGACCAATACAGAAGTTGAGAATTACCTTTCCAAAGTCGAACAATACGAAGATGCTCAAAACAATGTGGGGCTTAACTATTCAGAAACAAAGAACTGGCAAAAACAATTGCTTCATTTTGTAGGGGGATCTGATATTTTGCAGCAAACCCAATTCCAGGGTTATATGAACCAGATGAAAGCGATCGTTGAAGACACGCTATTTGCCGGAAATGTGACGAATTATTTTAAAACCTCCAGCAATCCGCTTGATCCGAATGTGGTGACCAGCGTTACTCAAAGAATCGAAGACGGGGTTTCAATCATGAATTTCTTTGGTCATGCCGCTGCATCAAACAATGGTTTTGAGATTAATATTGATGAGCCAGGTAACTGGAACAACTTTGGAAAGTACCCCATTGTGATCGGTAACTCCTGTTACAACGGAAATATTTTTAAATCAGGAATTTCAACTTCTGAAAATTTTGTCAACATCCCGAATGAAGGAGCAATTGCTTTTCTATCAACCATTTCTGTAGGTTACGATGTTCCACTATCCATATACTCTACAGAACTTTATAAGCAGTTTTCTTATAAGAATTACGGAAAAACCCTTGGCTCTCAAATCAAAAGCACGATCAAACAAATCTACAATCAGCACGCTGCTTTTACTGAAGGTTCGGTATATTATGAATCTGCGTGTACCCAAATGACGCTTCATGGAGATCCGATGCTCAAAGTAAATTACAGCACGGATCCGGAAATTGATATTCAGGTTGCCGATTTGAGTCTGAGCCCGAATAATGTCAATCTGTCGGTTGACAGTGTGGAGTTAACTTTCACGCTGCGGAATATCGGTAAATCAATTAAAACCCCGGTTTATGTCGAGATTCAAAGAAACTTCCCGGGAACTTCTGTTGATTCCATGAAGACCTTGTTCTTACCGCGATTGAATTACGACACAATCATTAAACGTAAATTCCCCCTGCAGGCAGCAATTAGCGGAGGTATTAATACATTTACCGTTTCCATTGATATTCCAAACGCTTATCCGGAGCAGTTTGAAGAAATTTCGAATAACCAGGCAAGTGCCAATTTCTTCCTGAACATTGACGGAATGCTCCCGATCTGGCCTTACAATTATGCCGTCATTCCTTACGATACCGTTACGGTAAAAGCATCAACCATCAACCCGATTGCCGGAATGAGAACTTATCGTTTTGAGTTAGACACAACAGATACCTACAACAGTCCGCAGCTCAGACAATTTTCAGTGACCGGTTTGGGCGGAGTTAAAACCGTTCAACTCAATCAGTGGCTATCTGCTTTCGGTTCTCCTTTCCCGCTTATTTGTACAGACAGTACCGTTTATTTTTGGAGAGTTGCTGCTGACAGCACTGTTCCGAACTGGACAGAGTATTCTTTTCAATACATTTCAGGAAAAAGAGGATGGGGACAGGACCATTTCTTCCAGTTTAAGAATAATAACTTTTCAAGTATTATATACAACCGAAATTCTAGAGAGAGGGAGTTTGTGCCGAACGAATTGCATAAGATCACGGTCGACGTGTTCAACTTCAATTCCGTATACAACGGTTGGTCTCTTGATAATGACCTGAAAGAATATGGTACATACGGATCTTCAGCGCACATTTTTGTAGCTGTAATCGACCCCATTTCCCTAGAATCCTGGAAAACACATTGTCCCAATTGTGCAAACGGTAATCCGGCGGGTATTAATAATGATCCTTCCATGAATTTCGGGAACCTGAATAACGATGCTGGCGGCGGAGCACCAGGATATAGAAATCGATTTGAAAGGTTCTTTATATTCGACCAAACCAGTGCTGCATCGATGACGAACTTTCAAAACATGATTGTAAATGAGATTCCTGACAGTAATTATGTAATAATATACACTCCTATCAAAACTTACTATTCGGCCTGGAATACTATTTCTCCATCCACTTATACCCTTTTCCAGAACCTGGGATTCCCTCAAATCCTTCCGTCAAACGCGGAAGCTCCATTTGCGGTTTTTTTCAAAAAAGGAACGTTGGCACACAATCAGATCAAACTTTGGCCGCAGGATGTGGTGGACTTCCCTACAGCCCTGGAACCTGGCTTACGTCTTCAACTGAATGCAAATGTTTACAAACCCGATTATCTGGGTATTGAAAAAACTCCTCAAATCGGCCCTGCTTTTGAATGGGAAACCCTTTACTGGAGAAGAGACTCGTTGGAATCTCCATCAACAGATAGTGTAAGAATCTTGATCGAAAAATACGACATCAACAATGTTTTGGCGGGCACCATTGACACCATGTTCACTCCTTTGGATTCCATTATCAACCTGAACAGTATCGTTAATGCAACTATTTATCCAAGAATAAAGATTGGAATTTATAATTCTGACAAAACGAATTTAACTCCGGCCCAAATAGAACGCATTCATGTACTATATCAACCTGTTCCCGAAGCTGCCATTGACGGTTCATCCGGATACTATGCTTCTGTAAGCGGAGACACCCTGTACGAGGGACAGGATTTCGCTTTTGCAGTAGATGTGGTGAATGTCAGTGAATTTCATATGGATTCATTACTGGTGAATTACTGGCTGGAAGATCAACAGCACATTAAGCATGTAATTGCTTATCCGAGGCAGGACTCTCTGCGTGTTCACCAGATTATAAGAGATACAATCCACTTTAGTTCAGTTGCAAAACCAGGATACAACATTCTATGGATGGAAGTCAATCCTTATGTAAACGGATCATTGGTCCAAACAGATCAATTGGAACAGTACCATTACAACAACATCCTGCAGCTTCCGGTTTTTGTAGTAGAAGATAATAAAAACCCGATCCTGGACGTCACATTTAACGGGCAGCACATTCTGAACGGTGATATTATTGATCCGACCAGTGAAATATTGATTACATTGAAGGACGACAATCCTTATTTGTTGATGGACCAAACCAAAGACACCACGCTTTTTGGAATTTATTTAACCGGGCCCGACGGAATTCAAAAACGCATCCCGTTTATAGATGCAAATGGAAATACGGTCATGCAGTGGTATCCGGCAAACGCACAAAACAAGAAATTCAAGATCGTGTGGCCAAAAGAATTCCTCCACGATGGAATCTACCAGCTTTTTGTGCAGGGAACAGACAAATCAGGAAATATTTCAGGAGATTACGAGTACAAGATCAGCTTTGAAATCATCCGGGAATCTTCCATTACTCAAATGATGAACTACCCGAATCCTTTTTCGACCAGTACGCGCTTTGTCTTTACACTTACAGGCACAGAAGTCCCGGATGATATCATAATCCGCATCATGACTGTTTCAGGACGCGTAGTACGTGAAATTACGGAAGATGACATGGGATTGATCCGCATCGGGCGAAACATTTCGGAATATGCCTGGGACGGTAAAGATGAATTCGGGGATCAATTAGCTAACGGTGTATATTTATACCAGGTACTGGCGAAGATCAACGGAGAAGACATCAAGCAGCGTGAATCAGGAGCTGATCAATACTTCAAGAAGAACTTTGGGAAGATGTATTTGATGCGTTAACAAAAAAGACCGCCTCTTCCGAAGCAGTCTTTCTTTTTTTTATTTCAATTCGTTCATTACTCTTCAAATTCCACTTTGAACATCTGGTCGCTTTTACCCTTGATGTACAATTCGATCGCGAATGAATTATCTGATAATGGAATAACGCGGTTCAGTGCATATTGATACACGGCAGATCCGTCGATTTTTCTCCAGTCAAAAAGCGGTAAATACTTTCTTTCTCCCGTTTTATTATCAACCCGGTGCGCAGTAACATAATCTCCCTTAACCGGATTCGTGATTTCGCCATCTTCCGTCATGGAGGCATTTCTTAAAGGATCCAGGAACAAGACATACGTGTATTTTTCAGAAGCAAATAATCTGAAAGATTCAGAGGTAGATCTTTTAGGAAACTTCTCCATCCATCCCAACTCACCGTTTCCATTAATTTTAACGATTACAACGTCTTCGTAATGATAGGTGTAAGTTGTACGCCCTGTTTTAGGGTCCGTAGTACTGGTAACATAGTAGATTTCTCCTCCCAAAACAATACCACCATCTTCAAGCACCTGAATGTTTCTCATAGTGAGATTCGTCATTGACAACTTGCCGCTCTCATCTGCCTTTTCCATTTTCTCCTGTCTTCTGCCGGAGATCTTTTTATACTTTTTGATGAAGTCAAGCGAAAACTCATAAAACTTAGGACTGTTCAAATTTCCCTTACTATCTAAAATAGAAACAAAAGCACCATCAGCGCCATAGGATTTAGGCTTGCGGTAATATCCGGCACAAATAATATTTCCTTCTTTGTTTTCTTTCAGGAAAACACCTTCGATCAAAAACTCTCCCAGGCTAAATTCCACTTCGTTCAAACCTCCGGCCGGATTTGCAATTAAGATCGCCAAACTTTCATTATCGGCTGATTCTCTATTCTTACGTGTAACTTCTTCTTTGTACTTTCTGACCAAAAAGTAACCATTTCCGTCAGAATCCAACGTAAAGTCCAAATTATCCATCAAACTTTCCGTGTAAGGCATTTCATATTCGTTACCCCACATTTTATTCATTTCAGCATCAAAAGCGTACATCCCAATAATATCATTGTTATTGGAATCATCTTTCACCTTTGGCTTCTTTCTATAACTAACCACCATCATGGACCCGTCACTGGAAAGATCAAAAGAGAATCTTGGCAAAGTCAATTTACTAACCACAATTGCCCCGAAAGGAAGAGTGTTTTCAGGATTCTCCATCGAAAACAATTCTTTTTCAGTTCCAACTAATTCTAAACTTTCGGTGCTTAATTCATGAGCATATAAGGTGATCTCATTCTCTCCGCTCTTTTTAGAAACTAAGATATAAAAAGTACTTCCCAGGCGTTTAATGCCTTCGTAGGCCGAACCTTTTTCGATTTCTATTACTTCTGATTTTACAGCCTCCTGATTCAGGTTGCTCCCGGAAAATTTCTGCAGGACAAAAGTTAGCCCGCCTTTCATTTTCAATTTGATACTCAAAACCTCTCCATTACCCAGATGATAATAACTTTTATCCCTTGAATCTACCACCGGATAAGGTTCACTTTTTGTGATTTTCACCTCAGAAGGAAGAGGTGTTTCAGAATCCTGGGAAAATAGAGACAGGCTTCCTACCAGGAATAGGAGTGTTAAATTGATTGTTTTCATTTTAAAATATTTGGTACAAATGTAGTAAAGACTTAGAAAAATCTGCAGGAAAAGATCGCGGTGTCATCTACCAGCTTCCGGTTCCCACGCCACTCATCTAATTTGGAGAAAACAATGTTATTCATATCCTCCATACTTAAGCGGTAAAAGTTGTGATAAATTTTGATCAAACGCTCTAATTCGAAATGTTCATTCTTTTCGTCTTCCAACTCTACTACGCCATCCGTGTAAAGAATTAGCGTCGTGTTAGGCTTTAAAATTTCTTTACCGACCTGGATAAAGGGCATTTCATCAAACATACCCAAACCCACACAACCGATATCGAGTAATTTTTTCTCTTTTCCATTCGTAATGATCGGCTGATTATGTCCCGCGTTAACGTAATCCAATTCCCGTGTCTCAGCATTATAAACAGCTATGAAAAAGGTAATGAACTTCTCGCCCTTCGCGCTGGTCATGACTTTTTTATTCAATTCTTCGATCAAAAACTCCAGTGAAAACGGACGGATTTGATGTACTGTCGAGTAAAATGTTCGGATAGTAGCCTGAAAATTAGCCATTAACATGGCTGCACTAATTCCTTTTCCGCTGACATCAGCAATACAAATCACGTATTTATTCTCACCGAGCGGAATGAAATCGTAATAATCCCCTCCTACTTCGTGTCGCGGAATATACTTCGCAGAAATGTCCATTTGTTTATTCGAAGGAAGATCTGACGGAAATAAGAGTTTCTGCATTTCCGAAGCCACTTCGAGTTCCTTTTTCAACCGTTCTCTTTTCAATTCTTCCCGGGCCATTCGCTTGTTTTCAATCGCCATCACCACCATATTGGTAAGTGTTTGCACAAAGCGCATATCCGCAAGGGTTTCCGATTTTTTGATCCCGGAACCTTCAATCCCGGCAATCAATAAATAGGCCAGGGGATTATCCTTGTGAAAAACGGGAACGATAATATCAAACTCGTCAATAATTGCGGAATAACTGGATTCGATCACCGTAATTTCACGAAAACGGTACAATTCTTTTTCTACGGAAATATCTTTGAGTTTTCCTTTCAATCCCACTTTCAAGAGCGGGCTCCATTGATTTTCCTTGTTGAAAAGCAGAAAATGGTCAAATCCCAATTGTTCACGCATAACGAATTCAAACATTCGGACAATTTGGTCCATGCTTTGATTCGTTGCAATAGCCCGAGTCAATTCCAGCAGGGAATTCAGGCGAAACTCCCCCAATTCAACCTGTGACTCTAAGTTTGCTATGCGCGCTTCCACTTTCATCACTTATTTCTTCGGATCAGCCAGATTTTTCAAAACAACCAATTCACGCATTTTCACTTTTGCTTCATCACACGGACTGCCAAAATAAGTTTTCCCGGCCTCGAGGGATTTTCCAATACCCGATTGGGCCAATACCACCACACCGTCTCCGATTGTTATTCCGGACGCACACCCAACCTGCCCCCACAAAGTAACATTGTCACCAATGGTACAACAACCCGCAATCCCAACCTGGGAAGCAAAAAGGCAGTTTTTCCCGATAATCGTATCGTGGCCGATTTGGACCAGGTTATCAATTTTAGTTCCTTCGCCAATGCGGGTAATTGCACTAACACCGGCATCAATGGTTGATCCGGCACCTATTTCCGAATTCTTTTCGATGTAAACAAAACCGCAGCTGTGCATGCGATTGTAACCGCTTGGTTTCTTTTTGTAATAAAAAGCGTAATGTCCGATTACGGCGTTGGGCCCAATAATGACATTCTCTTCGATAACCGTCCCGTCCCCGATATAAGCTCCCGGATGAATCGTGACATTTTCTCCGATTATCACATCATGACCAATAAAACAATTCGGGGAAAGATGAGCGGAATCGGCAATCTGACAATTTTCTCCCGTCATAGACATCTGAGGCCGGTATGGAGAAAACTTTTTAGTCAGTTTATTGTAATCATCAAAAGGTTCCGGCGAAATAATCAATGCTTTTCCTTCCGGAACAGGAACCTCCCGGTCAATTAAAATAAATGTTGCAGCTGAATGGATGGCTTTTTCATAGTATTTGGGATGATCCACAAAGACCAGATCTCCAGGTTCAACACGATGAATTTCATTGATTCCGGTAACAATTAACTCCTCATTACCAATGACTGTTCTGCCCAAAAACTGGGCAATAGCCCCAACTGTATGTATACTTCCGATTTTCATAGACTTACTCAATATAAAAGTAAGGTCTTATGAACTCGGTTTCCTTAAAAACTCAACTACTTATAAAAGCAGAATTGTTTACAAGTTAATCATTTACGCATACGCAGTGTAAGCCTGATTAACAGCAGAGCCGTTTCAGGTAAATTCTTGATATTTCCATCTAGTGAGATAGACATCGTAACTCCTGAAAAATCAGTTTTCACCAATTCCATCCGACTCAACGTTGCTTGATTCTAGGTGGATGGCTTTGATTCACGCATTAATAATTTAGCAGATTTTCAAGAGCAGCCTGCACCTTATCCGCATTTGGCAATAATTCAGCTTCCAATGCTGAATTCAAAGGAATTGCCGGCGTATCAATAGCACCAACCAAACCGATAGGAGCATCTAAGGCTTTAAAACAATCTCTCTGGATTCTTCCGGCCAAACCAAGTGTGAAAGATGCCTCAACAGATTCTTCAGTAACCAGCAGTACTTTTCCATGTTTTTCGACAGATGCAGTAATTGCCTCCATATCCAGTGGGTTAATGGAACGCAAATCCAGAATCTCTACTTTCCCTTCAAACTGTTTTGAGGCTTCCAAAGTCCAGTAAACTCCGCGTCCGTAAGTAATTACCACACAAGACTCGCCATGTTTGATTACTGAATCTGAAGCTTCCTGCACGATACGCGCCTTACCAATCGGGATAATGTAATGCTCATCCGGTTCGATAGACATAGCACCTTCTGTACCCGCAATTTTAGACCAGTACAAGCCTTTATGCTCCAAAATCACAACCGGATTCGGATCGTAATAAGCGGCTTTTAACAATCCTTTTAAATCAGCTCCTGTAGAAGGATAAACAACTTTTATACCCCGAATATTTGCTAAAACCGACTCCACGCTGGAAGAATGGTAAGGACCACCGGATCCGTAAGCTCCGATTGGAACGCGGATCACACAGCTAACAGGCCATTTTCCGTTAGACAAATAATTGGAACGGGAAACTTCTGTAAATAACTGGTTCAACCCTGGCCAAATATAATCTGCAAACTGAACCTCCACAAACGGCTTCAGACCAACTGCCGACATACCAACGGTTGATCCTATAATAAATGCTTCCTGAATCGGCGTGTTAAATACCCGGTCGTCCCCGAAGGTTTGAGCAAGTGTAGCAGCTTCTCTGAACACTCCCCCTAATCGACCGCCCACATCTTGTCCGTAAAGCAATGCTTCCGGGTGCTGCGCCATGATCTCACGAACAGCGAATAACGCACTGTCAACCATCACTGTTTTTTTCTTCCCGGACGGTTCACGCTCACCCTTTTCTTCGGTAATTGGTGTTGGGGCAAAAATAAAATCAGTTACACTGGATGGAATCGGATCTTCCGCATTCAATGCTTTTTCGTAATCGGTATCCACCAATTTTCTAACGTCTGCCTCAATATTAATAATATCCGCTTCTCCTTCCAGATCACGAATAATGTCTTTTAATTTCGGATATGGATCACGCGATGCAGCTTCTTCCAAATCGTCACGGTACCATTCTTTCCGAACCCCTGAAGTATGATGACCTAAAAGTGGAACCTTAGCATGGATAATAAAGGGTCTTCTTTCTTTTCGAACAATTTCAAAAACCTCTTGTACCGTTTGAAAAGACAAATCAAAGTCACTACCATCAATCGTTCTTACTTCAATTCCTTTGAATCCCTGAGCATAATAGGTAATGTCCTGAGCCCTTGTTTCCGCAGCATTAGCAGAAATGTCCCACCCGTTATCCTGAACCAGGTAAACAATCGGGAATTGCTTCAAAGCCGCCATTTGGAAAGCCTCGGAAACCTCACCTTCCGTACAGGAAGCGTCTCCCAAAGAACAAACTACAATCGGATTTTCTCCCTTGTAATCTTCTGCAAGACCGGTTTTCTCTTTGTACTGGATTCCCATCGCAATTCCGGTGGTAGGAATCGCCTGCATTCCGGTTGCTGATGACTGATGAGGAATTTTTGGCATATTATCCCTTTTCAACGAAGGATGTGAATAATAAGTTCTTCCTCCTGAAAACGGGTCGTCTTTTTTCGCAAAAACCTGTAACATCAACTCATAAGGAGTCATCCCGATTCCCAACAAAATACTGTCATCACGGTAATACGGCGAAACCCAATCCTGTGGTTTCAACTGCAAACCTACAGCCAGCTGAATTGCTTCATGCCCTCTGGAGGTAGCGTGAACGTACTTCGCCGTAACCTCTTTGTTTGCTTCGTATTTTTCAGCCAATGTTTTTGCGGTAGCCATTAATCGAAAGGCTTTCAACAAAATATCTTTACTTGTCTTAACAGTAGATTTCATGGTCTTCGAAAGAGTATCTGCCATTTTGGGGTATTTTTGTAACAAAGATAAGATTCAAAAAGGAAAATAGACCGAATATGGTAAGAATAATCGGCGTCATTTCCTAACAAAACCGCATCCTTTACTTTAAAATGGAAAGATATCTTTCAAGACTTTGCTTCTCAATTTCAGCTACAAAACGGATAAATGCATCTTTATTACCCGATGTCTGAACAGCATCAAGCGCTTCGTAATAATTGTATCGGGAAGCATTATCTCCCTTAATATTGGCAATTACGAATCCATGCTGCAATAAGATCATATTCATGATCAAACGCGATGTCCTTCCGTTCCCATCAATAAAAGGATGAATCGTAACCAAACGTTCATGCATTTCTGCTGCTAAAACGATCGGATGTAAACTCAGTCGATTTCGTTCATACCAGATCAAATAATCTTCCATTTGTTTCTCAACAAGATATGGGGCCGGAGGCATATGACTACTTCCCTGAATCATTACCTGGATTCTGCGAAACCTTCCTGCTTCTTCAGGAAGTATTCCCCGAAGAACCAAATTATGAATTCCTAAAACCTCCCTTTTAGTTATTACAGCATCTTTACCAACCAATTCTTTTACATAATGAATTGCATCATCATGATTAATCGCCTCCAGATGCTCCCGCATACTTTTTCCGGAAACGGTTAAACCTTTATTAACAACAAGGTCCGTTTCCCGAAGCGTAAGTGTATTACCCTCAATTCGATTACTTTCAAAGGTGTACTCCAACTCCAACGCTTCCGTAATACGATGGTTTTCAAATGCCCGAATTTGATCAAGCTGTTGTTTCAAATGATCAATTTCACCTAATGTCTTCTCTATAGACAGATCATTAAATTTTCGTTTAGGATAATAGCTTGCCAATTCTTCCTGAACCATTGTCAAAACCTCATCAGCAAAGGAGTATTGTTTTACTTCTCCCAATACTTTTTGCATTAACCATGCTTTCATTAATTCATCCAAATTAATTGAAAGAATATTTGAAATTTGAATGAGCTGAGTCTCTGTCGGAATCCGCTTTCCATTTTCAAACTTACTGATCAAAGACTGGTCTACGCCAAGTAAACCTGCAAGTTCACGTGAACGCATTCCTTTTTCCTTTCTGGCGTTCTGTAGAATTTTTTTCATTTTTGACTAAAATATACATGACTAATTTAGTCATAATTATTTGAAGTATAAAAAAAAGAGGAAAAATTTTCCCTCTTTTATCCTAAAAAAAATAATCTCTTACTCATTATTCTCAATAATGTAATTCAATACTTTTTGAATTAAATGAACTCTATCTTTTCCAATTACGTTGTGCTTATGCATGGGGTAATGGAAAAAGTCGATTTGAATTCCTAATTCGATAAATTTTTTGATCAACGCATCATTGTGCTGCGGTACTACTACATCATCAACTGTTCCATGAATCAACAATAAATCACCTTTCAATTTATTTGCATGTGAAAACAAGGATGCTTCTTCGTATCCTTTTGCATTTTCTTCCGGGCGATCCATGTAGCGTTCACCATACATAATTTCATAGTATTTCCAATCAGTTACCGGCCCTCCGGCTACACCAACTTTGAATGTTCCGGCTTGCTTCAACATCAGGGAAGTGGTCATAAACCCTCCAAATGACCAGCCATGAACTGCAAAACGAGAAGTGTCTGCATAAGCCAATGATCTCAAATAGTCGATTCCTTTCATTTGGTCTTTAATTTCAACTGTTCCCAATTGTCTGTGAATTTGGTTCTCGAAAGCAAAACCTCGCTCTCCCGAACCTCGATTATCCAGTGTAAAAACCAAATATCCTTGTTCCGCCATCCAGTACATCCATAAATTAGCTCCATCCAGCCAGGAATTGGTAATCATTTGTGCATGCGGACCTCCGTATACATAAACCATGACAGGATATTTTTTATTCGGGTCAAAATTACTCGGTTTGATTAACCTTGTATACAATACAGAACCATCCTCTGCCTTTATCTGACCTATATCAGCAGTGCCTATCTGTAAATCAGTCAGTTTGTTCTTTGAAACCGAAAGTGTTTTGGCAATCTTTCCTGAGATAGTCTTCAACTCTACTTTTCCGGGAACAGAATGAGAAGAGTACTGATCAATAATAAAGGTGTTCATGTCGTTGATCACAACCCCGTGAGTTCCTTCCTCCAAAGTTAAACACCGTTGTTTTCCTTTTAAATCAACAGCATAATACAAAGTATTCAACGGACTAGTTCCAGTTGCTGCAAAAACAATTTCTTTTCCTTTATTAATCGATTGCAAGATCTCTTTTGCTACAAACTTATTTGAAGTAAGTTGTTTGATCAATACCCCGTCAATGGAATAATAGTAAAGGTTATTAAATCCGTCCTTCTCTGAAATCCATACAAAATTATTAGAATTCGCTGACGGGAAGAATGCCGGATGCTCAGGCTCCACCCATTTATCATTTTGCTCTTCCAAAAGCGTTTTAACAAAAACTCCTGTTTCGGCATCGTATTGATTTAACCACATATGATTTTGTTCCCGATTCACCTCAGCGATCAATACAAATTTTTCATCCGGTGTCCAGCACAAATTCGTAAGGTAGCTGTCTGAAGACCCTTTTGGCGAGATAAAAACTGTTTTGCCGGTTGCAATAGAATAAACGCCCACTTTCGGCTTTTCAGAACCTTGTCCTGCCATCGGATATTTTATATTCATTAATTCCGCCGGCACTTTTGTAACATCTACTAAAGGATACTCTTTTACGTTCGTTTCGTCTTTTTGATAAAATGCCAAATAGGCGCCTTTTCCCGACCAAAAGATACCGTCCACAATCCCAAACTCACTGCGAGCAATTGTTTGCCCTGATACAATGTTTTTATCCGTATTGGAAGTAATAGCAATCTTCTCACCTTTCGAATTGACAATCCACAAATTGTTTTCAAGTGTGTAAGCAACACTTCCTGTCGTCATTTCGTACTCCGCACCGCCTCCGCCTTCAACAACGGTAACCAATTTGGAACCTGTTCTTGATTTAAGATTTAACAGGTAATAGTTATTTCCGTCATTCAACACTAATTCATCTGTGTTCTTAAAGGTAAACCCATAAAAACTATAAAGCTGAGAACCCAATATCGTATTCACATCCTGGATAGTAAAAAGCTGCTGCCCATCCGTTTGCTTTACGGAAGCCTGGTACATTACCTGGTAATTATTGCTCACATACACATACGAATCCGTTCCCGGAATCCAGGTAATTGCGTTACACTGCTCGTCTCTGAACGCTCTGTTTTGCTGTAAGACGGCGTCAGAAAGAGACAATTGCTTCTTTTGCGCAACAGCACCGAATCCAAGGATTATAAATAGGCCTAATCCAAAATACTTATTCATCATTTATGGTCTTTGTATGAATTTATTAAAAAATGTTTCAAGTGGCAATCCCACCTGAAAACAATAATCAAGTGTCTCCAACAGTTTATCTTCCAAAATCAATTCTGCATCGAACTTTGTAAAGAAATACCATTGTTTGTTTAAAATATAAGGTTGCTTCTCAGCTTCTTCTTTCAATTCTTTTGGTGCAATTTTATTCCTTTCTCCCCGAATTTCACCAAAAACTTCTATAAATTTTTTATCCGCAATCAGGGAATTAAACTCTTTTAAATTATGAGCAATCCCTTCACGCACTGCGAACAAATCCTCTTTTTCAATCTCATAAACCCCACCGTAAACGCGCACTTCTTCCGGACCGAACTCAAAATAAACACCGTGAATACTTTTGGACTTCTTTCCATTTGGAGCTACTACGGCAGAACACATCAATTTATAAGGTGTTTTGTCTTTCGAAAAACGAATATCGCGGTTAATTCTAAAAATACACTCTGAAGCAGTGAGATCTTTAAATGACGGATGAGACTTGGCTAAATGGTTGATAAACACCTGGACAAAATCTGCAAATGGTTTTTTCACCGAGTTTTCATACCGCTTCCTGTTCAAATCAAACCAATCTTTATTGTTGTTTGCAGCCAGTTCAATAAAGAAGTCAAGATAATCTTTTGTAAAATATGCCATGAGCCAAAGATAGTATTTATCCGATTCGCAAACTTGTTGATTTTTACAGATTTTCAATCCAACAATTCTGGAAATGAATACAGGGATCGGAAGTGTTTTTCTAAAGATTACAGTACATTTGTGCTAAAATAAAACACATGGCACAAGTCTCCATAGGACACATTGAAGCAGCTATCGAAAAAGTGGATAGCCTCGACGATAACGCATTAGACAGATTATCGGAAGCACAAACAACTGCACAGCCTGTCCTTTTAGGATACATTATGTCTGCTGCTCAAGAATACCAAAACGAAGGATTGGAAAGTTTATTGATCTACTATTTCACCGTTGTTTTGGAATCTTATTCCCTGGCAGGATTACACCCAAAAAGTGTAACTGATGAGCAAATCGATGAATTTGAAGAACCTTATTTTCAGCTGCTGGATGAGTATTTTGAAAATGAAGATGAAGCCATTTTAGAAGAATTTTCGGATCAGCCGGATTTGGTAAAGTTCATGGCGATGGAAATCGGAATGGAAGATGCTGAAGGTGTTACTTTGGACGATGAAACCGCCACTCAATTGTTCATTGTTATTTTAGCTATGATTTCGTTACTGTCCAGGTCATTGGATTAAAAATGAGAACACCACAAGATATTGTCAGTGAAATGATGAGCAAGGATGCCTTTTCGCAATGGTTAGGCATCCGAATTCTTGAAATTGAACCGGGATTTTGCAAACTATCCATGACGGTTCGTCCCGAAATGGTAAACGGGCATCAAACTGCTCATGGCGGAATCTCCTACTCTATATCGGACTCAGCCTTAGCTTTCGCAGCAAACAGCCGCGGACAAAAAGCAGTGAGTATTGAAACTTCTATTGCACATATTGCACCCGTTGCCGTGAATGACGAACTCCTCGTTATTTGTAAAGAAATCAACTGCGGAAAAACAATTGGACGCTATGAATCAATTGTTTATAACCAAAATCAAAAAATTATTGCTAGATTTAACGGAACCGTTTTCCGCCACCCGGACCTCTGGTAATTTTCTCAAAAAAAAGTAAGGCTTTTATTATGCATACATAATATTATTTTGTATATTCGTGACAAGTTCACAGTATGCAAAATAAGCCCCAATACCTCATCGACTTAGATGTTCGATTAACATGGCACAAAATGTCGCGCATGTACAACCAACGTGCAAACAGCTACGGAATTAGTATGTCGGTTGGTTTTATCCTTCTACATATTGATCGGGAAGGAACTCCAAGCACTCAATTAGGCCCAAGAATGGGAATGGAACCAACCAGCCTTTCAAGAACCTTGAAAACGATGGAAGAAAAAGGATTCATTCGCCGGGAAGAAGACAAACTGGATAAGAGAATTGTTCGCATATTCCTTACGGAAGAAGGTTTGAAAGCACGTTATATTGCACGTGACGTGGTCTTCGAATTCAACAATAAAGTCATCGAACGGATCCCCAAAGAACACATCGACATTTTTGAATCGGTAGTGAACCAGATCCAGGATATTTTGGACGAAGAAAACTCAAATCCATCAGAATGAAAGTCCGCCACGGCGGATGATGAAAGATTCAATAAAAAAATCAATTATGAATAGACACATTAAAAAAGTGGCAATTTTAGGTTCCGGAGTCATGGGATCCAGAATTGCCTGTCACTTTGCCAATGTTGGATGTGAAGTTCTGCTTCTTGACATCCTTCCGAAAGAACCGAATGATGCAGAAAAAGCAAAAGGGCTCACAATGGATAGTAAGCCTGTAAGGAATCGCATTGTAAACGAAGCTTTGCAATTCGCTTTAACTTCTAATCCTTCTCCCATTTACCACAAGTCTTTTGCTTCCCGGATCCAAACAGGAAACTTTGAAGACGACATGGCGAAAATTGCCGAGGTCGACTGGATCATCGAAGTCGTAATCGAACGACTGGATATCAAGCAGCAGGTATTTTCCAATGTGGAGAAATTCCGTAAACCCGGAACTTTAATTTCAAGCAACACCTCAGGTATTCCAATCCATTTGATGCTGGACGGAAGGTCTGATGATTTCAAGAAGCATTTTGCAGGGACACACTTTTTCAATCCTCCAAGATACCTGCCCTTGCTGGAAGTCATTCCTACGAAGGAAACAGCTCCAGAGATCATTGACTTCTATATGTCTTTCGGATCTAAAATTTTGGGTAAGAAAACCGTTTTATGCAAGGATACACCAGCATTTATCGCAAACCGTGTTGGTGTCTACAGTATCATGGCTCTGTTCCATGCAGTTGAAGAGATGGACCTGACTATCGAAGAAGTGGATAAATTAACCGGACCTGTTTTGGGAAGACCGAAGTCGGCAACTTTCCGTACCTGCGATGTGGTTGGTTTGGACACACTGGTTCACGTTGCAAATGGTTTGAAAGAAAATTGTCCGGATGACGAAGAAAGAGCCTTGTTTGAAGTTCCTGATTTCGTAAAGAAAATGGTAGAGAACAATTGGCTTGGAAGTAAAACAAAACAAGGTTTCTTCAAAAAAACAGTAGATGCAGATGGCAAAAAGGTGTTTCTTGCTTTGAATCTGAAGACTTTGGAATACGAACCAAGTAAAAAAGTTTCCTTCCCTACCCTGGAAATGACCAAAGCGATCGACGATTTGGAACAACGAACCAAAATGTTATTCGCCGGAATGGACAAAGCGGGAGAATTTTACCGCAAGACATTTGGCGGACTGTTTGCATACGTTACGAATCGAATTCCGGAAATATCAGACGACCTTTATAAAATTGACGACGCACTAAAAGCCGGTTTCGGATGGGAATTAGGACCTTTTGAAACCTGGGACGTCCTCGGCTTTAAACAAGGGAAAGAATTGGTTGAAAAAGCAGGAAAAAAATTACCGGCATGGATCGGTGAAATGGAAGCTGCCGGATTCACTACTTTCTACAAGTCCGAAAACGGAAAACGCCTGTATTATAGCCAGCAAAGTAAATCCTATGAAATTATTCCGGGAACGGAAGAATTGGTTTCACTTCAGGCATTAAGAGTTTCCAATAAGGTTTGGGGCAATTCAGATGCTACTTTGGTAGATTTGGGCGATGGGATTCTGAACTTGGAATTCCATACCAAGATGAATACAATTGGCGGGGGTGTCATTGAAGGAATTAATAAATCCATCGAACTGGCAGAAAAAGAATACAAAGGCCTCGTTATTTCGAACACCGGCGGAAACTTCTCCGCAGGAGCAAATGTCGGAATGATCTTCATGATGGCAGCCGAACAGGATTACGACGAATTAAACTTCGCTGTAAAAACATTCCAGGACACGATGATGCGCGTTCGCTATTCCAATATCCCGGTAATTGTAGCTCCGCACAACATGGCCTTAGGTGGTGGATGTGAACTATCCATGCATTCCGATAAAGTAGTTGCACATGCTGAACTTTATATGGGCTTGGTTGAATTCGGAGTCGGATTGATTCCCGGAGGCGGTGGTTCCAAGGAATTTTCAAAACGTTTCTCGGAAGAATTAAAAGATGGGGATATCAAAATCAATCGTCTGCGCGAACGTTTCCTTTCCATTGGCCAGGCTAAAGTTTCTACTTCAGCTTATGAAGCCTTTGATTTGGGTTATTTGCGACCGGGAACAGATGAAATAGTCGTTTCACGTGAATATCAATTGACCAGAGCAAAAGCAGCTGCACTGGAAATCGCAAACAAAGGATACATTGCTCCGAAAAGAGAAAAGAACATCACCGTTTTGGGTCAGGAAGGACTTGGAATCATCTACGTTGGTGCAAACTCCATGAAATCCGGACACTATATGTCTGAGCACGACCAGGTTATTTCCGAGAAATTAGGCTGGGTGATGTGTGGTGGAGATCTGAGCGAAAACACGGTTGTTTCCGAACAATACTTATTGGACCTGGAAAGAAAAGCATTCGTGGAATTATGTCAGCAACGCAAAACGCTCGAACGTTTGGAAAGTTTGGTGAAATCCGGAAAAATACTTCGTAACTAGACATTAGGATACTAGGATTTTAAGATATTAAGACTTAAACATGAGTAAAGCGCACAATTTTAGAGAACTGAAAATTTGGAAAGAATCTATGG
Source organism: uncultured Flavobacteriales bacterium (assembly GCA_946478775.1). The sequence continues at coordinate 22,537 of CAMLDR010000011.1, read as the reverse complement.
TTCTTGTGAAAGAGATTTATTTAATCACTTCACAACTGCCAACAGAAGAAAAATTTGGATTTGTCTCTCAAATTAATAGATGTGCCGTTTCGATCCCTTCTAATATAGCCGAAGGATCTGGCAGAACTTCCAATAAAGAATTTACTTATTTCCTAAATATCGCAATCTCCTCTTCCTATGAACTAGAAACTCAATTAATTCTTATCGAAGAAATTTTTCATATCGATCCAAGAAAACAAATTGACAGTTTACACGAATTACAATTAAAAATTGGCGCTTTTAAAAGAAGTTTAAATAATGCGAATCAAATTGAAAGATTAAGACAGTTAAAGTCCTAAAATCTTAAAATCTTGATGTCCTAAAATCTTAAAAAATGAGTAAAGCATATATCGTAGCGGGATTCCGCTCAGCAGTAGGAAAAGCAGGGAAGGGAGGATTTCGATTCTATCGTCCTGATGACCTGGCAGCCCGTGTTATTGAGCACCTGGTTGCAAGTGTCCCGCAAGTAGAAAAAACACGCATCGACGACGTAATCGTTGGGAATGCCACACCGGAAGCGGAACAGGGATTAAATGTAGGCCGGTTGATCTCTTTGATGGGATTGAAAACGGACAAAGTTCCGGGAATGACGGTCAATCGGTATTGTTCTTCCGGTTTGGAAACCATCGCGTTGGCACAGGCAAAGATTGAAGCGGGAATGGCGGATTGCATCATTGCAGGAGGCGTTGAATCCATGTCGGTAATGGCAATGGGCGGCTGGAGAATTGTTCCGAACCCGAAGGTTGGAAAAGAAAACCCAACCTGGTATTGGGGAATGGGATTGACTGCAGAAGCAGTTGCCACGCAATTCAAGGTGAGCAGAGAAGACCAGGACATCTTTTCATTGAAATCTCACGAAAAGGCACTGAAGGCAATCGCTGAAGGAAAATTCAAAGAAGATATTGTTCCCATTGAGGTCGAAAATATCTTTTTGGACGAAAACGAGAAAAGACAAACCAAGAAATTCATTGTAGACACGGATGAAGGACCCCGTGCTTCTACGATTGAAGGACTGGCAAAATTACGCCCTGTCTTTGATGCAATGGGAAGTGTAACCGCAGGAAACTCTTCTCAGACTTCAGACGGAGCCGCTTTCGTGATGGTGATGTCTGAAAAAATGGTGAAAGAATTAAACATCGAACCGATTGCCCGTTTGGTAAGTTATGCGGTGGTTGGTGTGGAACCGAGAATCATGGGGATCGGACCGGTAGATGCGATTCCAAAAGCCTTGAAACAGGCAGGAATGAGTTTAAACGACATCAACCTTTTTGAGTTGAACGAAGCATTCGCATCCCAGTCATTGGCAGTCATTCGCGAAGTGGGCTTGAACCCCGACATCGTGAACGTGAACGGAGGAGCAATTGCACTCGGCCATCCGCTTGGATGTACAGGAGCAAAACTCACTGTTCAAATGATCAACGAACTGCGCCGCAGAAAAGAAAAGTACGGAGTCGTGACTATGTGTGTGGGAACCGGACAAGGTGCAGCTGGAGTGATTGAGTTGTTGAGATAAATAGTTCAAAAAATCAAAACGCCATTTATCATCAGATAAGTGGCGTTTTTCTTGTTATAATTCGCTAAAATCAAAATTGCACCATGCTTTTTCTTAATTTCGAAAGAAATATGGAAAATCCCTCTCAGAAAACAGCGAAAATTCAAATGACCAGCCATACGCTGATTATTGCTTCCATTCTCGTGGTGATTCTTTATTTAGGCAGAAGCCTCATTATTCCTTTGATCTTTGGAATCATTTTATGGCTTTTGATGCGGAAAGTGCGTTCGCTTTTTTACATGCTCGGACTCCGCGACAAGTGGTTTCCCAAATGGCTGAAAACACTTTTGAGCACCGCCATTCTTTTTTCCACAGTTTGGCTCATTGGACTGATTTTCGAGCGCAATATCCAGGAACTGATCCGGTATTCAGATGCTTACGGAAGGAATTTCTCCATCATTATGCAGGACTTCGACAGTTTCTCTTCCTACAAGATCGAAGACATTGCCAAAAGTTTTAACTCCAATGACCTGATCAACAAATACATTACCTCCATAATCGCGTCTCTTCAAACGATCATTTCAAACGTGATCATTGTTCTGATTTACATGCTTTTTATTATCATGGAAGAATCGTCGTTCAAGTTTAAAATAAGAGCATTATTTCCGGACCGGGCTACTTATGACGAACGTCTTCAGGTAATTCGGAGAATTGAAAAAGCGATTACAAACTATTTGGGCATCAAATCACTAATCGCGCTGGTCTCATCCACCATTGCTTATTCCATTTTCACCTTAGCCGGATTAAATGCTCCGTTCTTCTGGGCCTTATTGGTTTTCATGTTCAGCTTCATTCCTTTTTTCGGGGTCCTGATCAGTTCTTTTATTCCCGCAATCTTTGCCATCGTGCAGTTTGCAGGCTACAGTGAATCACTGATTATTCTATTTAGTGTGGGATCAATCCAATTCATTGCCGGAAATATCATTGAGCCTAAGATTATGGGAAATACCATGAACGTAAGTCCACTGGTGGTGATCCTGGCTTTAGGCTTCTGGGGGTTTATTTGGGGATTGCCCGGAATGTTCCTCAGTGTTCCTATCACCGTGATCATGGTGATTGTTTTTTCGAAATTCAGGTCTACCCGCGGAATAGCGATTATACTTTCAGAAAGAGGGGAAATTGAGCATTAATGAAAGTTTTTCTGATTACATATTTGATGTTATTTTCCTTGTTTTCCTTCTCCCAATTTGAAGATGAAAATGAAGACAAAACGGTATTTGGCGGAACACATGTCATTGCCAGGAATGCTGCCGGACAGGTCGGGATAAAGTCCAAAGATGGAAAAGAAATTGTGCCTTTTGTTTATAACAAGATCATTCAGAACAACCTGGGCCTCTTTGTGTTTAAAGTCAATAAATCCAACGGATACGAACGATCCTACTCCCTGGGCTACTACAACAAACAATTCAAACAGGTTCTTCCCTGTCAGTACAGCAGCTTATTGGCTTTAGATGACGGATACATTATTGCCTCTCAGAATAGCGACAAGAAATTCGGATTGACAGATACGATGGGGCGTATCATTATTCCATTTGAATACGATGAAATGGCCGCACCAAGCGAAGGACTATTCCTTACGAAAGTGGGCAATAAATATGGTTTTATCAACAAGAAAAATAATACCGTCATTGACCATAAATTTGCTTATGCAAGTCCGTTTTCGGAAGGATTCGCGGCTGCAAGCAAATCCAGTCTAATTGGTTTTATCAATCGAAAAGGGGATTTTGAGATCAAAGAACGCTTCACTTCTGCAGATGATTTTACTTATGGTTATGCTCAGGTTTTCTTTTACAATCAGACCAGCGTTGTAAATCCTGCAGGAGAAATCCTCTTCCCGTTTATTTTCAAAAGCATTCATTCGGTAGGAAATGGCCAATTTGTGTTTGAAACCAGCGAGAACCTTCGCAATACATTGACCTCTACCCTTCCGAAATTAAAAATTGCCCAAAAGCCCGAAGAAATTTCTCAATACGATTCTTTGATCACCACCATGGACTCAGAAATAGGTTCTGAAATCCTGGGAGAGAAATTCATGGGAGTTCTAAATGGGATCGGGCAATTGATCGGCGGAAATGAATTTAAGCAGGTGATCCATATCCATTCCGAAGGAACAGCTCAATTGTATGCCGTTCAAAAAAAATCAAATGAGGAAAATACAGACAGCAACTACAATTTCGCACTGATGGATGGAGACGGAAAAATACTAAGCGAATACCGGTTCTTTGAAGTCAAACCGGATGAAAAAATAGTGGTTGAAGAAACCGAAAACGGATTCATTAATTACCGGGTTGAACCGAATGGAAAATTGATTAAAATCGATTAAGCTTTTCGGGATTACTTATTCCTTTCACCGGGCTCTTTCTTCTCTTCCACGACTGCCGTAATCTTTCTCGGCTCCTGTAATTCCTGCCAGGTCTTCGGACGAAGCATCGGGTTCCATTTGAATTCCTTCAGAAACTGTTCTTCCGGATTGATTTTATCGATCGGGTAAAACTTCCCGTCGGGCTGATTGATGTAGGTTATCCCAACGACCTCCCCACTATCCATATATACTTTCAGATCGGAGGAAAAAATGCGGTTCAGCCCCATTCTTTTCACCACAATGGCCGTATCGGTCTTTTCTTCTTCTTCCGGGTAGAAAATGGTTTTCGCCTGGCCGTTTACATCCGACCGAATGATCTCATTGTCTTTAAAATAAGACCAGATTTCTTTTCCGGCTAGCTGGTTGTAATATTTCCCGGAATCCAGTTCATTGGCTGCAAAAGCATGCGGGAATAAATGCGCTTTATCGATCAGCGTATCGTTTTTAATAAATACGCGAATGGTATCACCTGTTAATTCGGAATTGTAACTCCAGAAATGGGCATTCCCCCACAAATCCATTACACCGTCAGTCTTTTTATAGTCTAACGAATCGGAAACTCCCTGGATTTTGTTTTGAAAGATCCGAACATCCTGTCCCCCCCGGATTCTGAGTGTTTTTTCCAGGGTATCACGCAAATGAACCAAGGTATCTGCCCTCAAAAAGAGCGTGTCTTTCGATTTCATGATCCGGATCAGTGGATAATCGGTCAAAACATCTGTCAGCGTATTTCCGTCAGAAGTAAAAAACCCGGCGTTGAACTGCACTTTCTGAGCAGTATCCAGCATCTGAACATTTCCCCTTCCTTCTGCAAATTTTCGTTTCGGAGCATAGAACAAACTGTCGCCGGTAATGATTCGCGGTGCCTGTTCGATCTTCGCATTCTGAGTCAGCAAACCTTCTTCTGTTTCTACGTGATACCAGCCTTTGTCGCAAAAGAACTTCGAATCTTTTGTTGTTCCCACGGTTGGTCCGTAAAAAAACACTTTGTGAACCAGGTAATTGTAATGCAGCGTATCTGTGGTCAGTTTCAGGTCTTCACTTTTGTAAACCACATTCCCTTTGAAAAAAGCTTCTTCCGTATTCGGGTAAAAATAACCATATACACTTGTGAGGACTTCATTGGTGGTAATATTCTCTATCTTACCTTTGTTCCGGTAAATGGCCTTTGAACTTCTTGCATCGTAATCCAGCGAATCGGTCGTTAATTTATATTCCCTGTCGCGCACCCGGACATGTCCCCACAATTTTGCCAGGCGGGTCCTGCCGTTGTAATACATGGAATCACAAAATAAATTGAGTGTATCGGCCTTATTGATCTGCACTTTTCCATACGCCCATACTTCATCCGTTCGTTCTCTGTAGTGCGCAGAATCGCAAAACATGACATTTCCCTGGTATTTAAAGTTCAGAAAACCGCTCAAACGCTGCTTTCCGCTTTTTTCGTCATAGGATAGTTTTTTGGCACCCGGCAATAACTCCAGCCAGGATCCCTGACCGTGAGAAAAGTACGCGCACAAAAAAATTGCGCTTAAAGAAAGCGCAATTCGATAAAGATATGTGTTGAATAACTTCAATTATCTCGTTGCCAAAGTTTGCTTGCGATCCGGTCCTACCGAAACGGTTGTTACGGGTACTTGCAAATGTTGTTCCAAATATGAGACATATTTTTTTAATGCTTCCGGCGCATCTGCATAAGAAGACAACCCGGTCAGATCTTTATTCCATCCCGGAATATCCTCATAAACAGGTTCAATCGTTACTCCGTCGATATCGTAAGGCATGTGATCCTGTTCTACTCCATCCACATTGTATTTGGTACAGGCACGGATCGTATCAAATGTATCCAATACATCTGCTTTCATCATGGCCAGTTCCGTAACCCCGTTGATCATGATCGCATATTTCATTGCAGGAAGGTCAATCCATCCGCAGCGACGCGGTCGACCTGTTGTAGAACCAAATTCTCTTCCTTCACGACGAATTTTCTCACCGGTTTCATCTTCCAGTTCTGTAGGGAATGGCCCGGAACCAACTCGTGTACAATATGCTTTAAAAATCCCGATTACGTCACCAATTTTTGACGGTGCAATTCCAAGTCCCGTGCACGTCCCGGCAGTAACTGTATTGGAAGAAGTAACATACGGGTACGTTCCGAAATCGATATCCAGCATGGTTCCCTGTGCTCCTTCTGCCAGGATCTTTTTCCCGGAATTCATGGCATCGTTCAGGTATTGCTCGCTGTCAACAGCAGTCAATCCTTTGAGAATATCAATCCCTTCCATCCATGGACCTTCCAATTCAGCCAAATTGTATTCAAAGCCTTCGTAATGTTTCAGCATATTCAGGTGCTTTTCAACCAGGGTGTTGTATTTATCCTTGAAAGAAGGAAGGAAAATATCTCCTACACGCAATCCGTTTCTTCCGGTTTTGTCCATGTATGTCGGACCGATTCCTTTCAGCGTACTGCCAATCTTGTTTTTTCCTTTGGAAGCTTCTGATGCTGCATCCAGCAATTTATGCGTCGGTAAGATCAAATGTGCTTTTCTGGAAACAACCAGGCGTTTCTTTACATCAATATTGAAAGGCTCCAGTTTCTCCAATTCTTTTTGGAAAACTACCGGATCAATGACTACACCGTTTCCAATTAAATTAATCACATTTCCATGAAAAATCCCGGAAGGAATGGTATGCAGAACGTGTTTTACACCTTCAAACTCAAGTGTGTGACCTGCATTCGGCCCTCCCTGAAAACGGGCAATAATATCGTATTTCGGAGTAAGAACATCTACAATTTTTCCTTTCCCCTCATCTCCCCATTGTAATCCTAAAAGAACATCTACTTTCATTTCTCTTTATTAAATTTTGCTTCAACTTCATCTGTAGAATTGAAACAGCTAAAAATTTCGTTTAACTTGGATATTTCGAACAACTTTTTTACCGACGGCTGCAAATTCACCAGCACACAATCCAATCCTGTTTTCCGTGACCGGGTAAGCATACGGACAAAAAAATTCAATCCCGTGCTATTGCAGTATTCCAATTTGGAACAATCACACAAAACTGCTTTCAAATCAGCCGATAACGAATTCTCGATCGTATTCAATGCATCCGCCAAACCTTCGTCAGAAATAATTCTTCCTGAAATTTTGACCAATACAAAATTCGATGACTTCGTTATTTCAAACTGAGCGCTCATTATTGATTTTGTTCATTCTCCTCGTTTCTAACTCCGTAGAAATAAAGTGAATGATGTTGGATTTTTACCCCGAAGATTTCTTCGATAGTTGCTTTGATACTTTGAACTCTCGGATCGCAAAACTCAATTACTTCACCGGTATCGGTAATAATAACATGATCATGCTGCTTGGATCCGTGAGATTTTTCAAATTGCGCCAGGTTCTTGCCGAACTGATGTTTTCTAACCAGGTTGCATGCCAACAGTAATTCGATCGTATTGTACAGGGTAGCTCGGGACACACGGTAATTTTGATTCTTCATCTTGATGTACAAAGATTCGATATCAAAATGTCCCTGGTAATTATAGATTTCAGCCAAAATAGCAAAGCGCTCGGGAGTTTTCCGGTGCCCGTTCTGCTCCAAATATGCTGAAAAAATGTTCCTTACTGTTAACTGCAGATCTTGTTGTTGCATCTGACGAAGTTGAAAAGGCAAAAGTAGTCATTTTTTTGGATTGAAACACGATCCTTTGGGCTCTTAAACAGAAGTTTTCAACGAATTATCATCCTTTTTAACAGTGCTGCCGCAATCACCCCTGAATAAACTGCCGCAATCTTCCAAACTCATTGATTCCACTGCTCAAATCCCGCACGTGCGGGATCGTATTTTTGAGGGTAGGACGCGAATCGATCTTAAGGCAGATCAATCCTCTTTCGTGTCGTAACGCTCCACACGCTTCACGCCTTCAACCTGTTCAAATTTGCGCATCAGGGTATCCAAATGCTCCGTATCGTAAACCAAAACGTGGATCTTCCCTTCAAACAACCCGTCGTTGGCCTCAAAAGAAATGGATTTCATGTTCACATTCAATTCCTTGGAAATAACTTCCGTGATCTTGTTAACAATCCCCACATCATCAATACCGATCAAACGGATGGCGGCAACACGAGCAACCAGGTCCTGACTTCTCCAACGCGCTTTGATGCAGCGATAAGCCATTTTTGACTGCAAATGTTCTGCATTCGGACAGCTGTTTCTGTGGATTTTAATTCCCTCAGAAATCGTAATGAACCCAAAGATCGGGTCACCGGGAATAGGGTTACAGCAGCGGGCCATTTGGTACTGGATATTCTTGAAATCCTCCCCGATTATGATGGTATCGTCTTTCTTATTGATTTTCGGATAGACATCCAGTTCGTGCTTATCTTTATTAACAGCAACAGCAGGTTTCTTTTCCAGCTGGATCATTCCATTTATATTCTCCAGTTCTCTTAACTTGGAAAGATCGACCTTTCCTTTTGCGATCCGGATATACAGGTCGGTTGCATTGGAAAATCCGTAGAATCGCTCCAAAATGGTAATATTCTCAGATTTAAAGCGAATATGAAGCTGCTTGAATTTACGCTCCAGGATCTCCCGGCCGTCGGCTGCAATTTCTTTCCGCTCTTCGTTCAGTGCAGATTTAATCTTCTGACGTGCTCTCGCTGTTCCTGCCAAACGCAGCCAGTCTTCCGAAGGTTTCTGTTTCGAGGAAGTAATGATTTCCAGCTGATCTCCGTTTTGCAGTTGGTAGCTCAACGGTACCAGGCGGTTATTCACCTTTGCCCCGATGCATTTATTCCCGATATCGCTGTGAATATCGTAGGCAAAATCCAAAATGGTGGCCCCAACCGGAAGCACACGCAAATCTCCTTTCGGTGTAAAAACATAAATTTCCTCGTGGAACAGATTCATTTTAAACTCTTCCACAAAATCCATCGCATTCACATCCGGATTCTCCAGCAAATCGCGGATCTCAGAAATCCAGCGGTCAAATTTATTGTCGTCTTTTTGATTTTCCTTGTAACGGTAATGCGCCGCCAACCCTTTTTCCGCAATTTCATCCATGCGCTTGGTACGGATCTGTACTTCCACCCATTTACCCTGCGGCGACATAACGGTGGTGTGCAGCGATTCATACCCGTTTGCACGCGGAGTGGAAATCCAATCCCGCAGACGGTCCGGACTTGGCTGGTAAAAATCAGTCACGATCGAATAAACCCTCCAGCAATCGGCTTTTTCCAATTCAACGGGAGTGTCCAGAATAATCCGTACGGCAAACAAATCGAATACTTCTTCAAAGGGAAGATCTTTGCTTTGCATTTTGCGCCAAATGGAAGAAATAGACTTGGTGCGGGCTTTGATATCGAAATGATACCCTTCCTTGTTAAGCGATTCGCGGATCGGATTTACAAAACGGCGAATAAAGCGGTTCCGAACGTCTTCCGTAGATTTCAACTTAAGCTGAATATCCCGGTAAATCTCGGTTTCGGTATACTTCATCGCCAGGTCTTCCAATTCCGTTTTGATGGAATAAAGTCCCAAACGATGGGCTAATGGAGCATATAGAAATTTGGTTTCGGAAGCAATTTTGATTTGCTTATCCGGGTTCATGCTCTCCAATGTACGCATGTTGTGCAAACGGTCCGCCAGCTTAATCAGTACCACTCGTAAATCGTCTGAGATCGTGAGGATCATCTTACGAAAATTCTCGGCCTGTATGGAAGTATTTTGATCGAACACATCCGGGATCTTGGTTAAACCATCGATAATCCTTCGGGCTTTTTCACCAAACAGATCTTCAATATCCTGTAAAGTAATGTGTGTATCTTCAACCGTATCATGCAAAAGTGCACAGGCAATGGAAGTTGCTCCCAGCCCCATTTCCTCTACACAAATTCGCGCCACGGCAATGGGGTGATAAATATAAGGCTCACCTGATTTACGACGCATATCTTTGTGCGCCTCAACAGCCACATCGAAAGCTTTTCGAATATAAGCAGTGTCCTGGCGTGTCCTGTTCTTGGTCGCCCGTAAAAGCCCTTTAAAAGCGCTTAATATTTCTAATCGTTCTTTTTCTAAATCAATTTGGATTTCCATACCCATTGCGGAATCAATCATTCAAGATACAAAAATAGCAGGAATTAACCAGTCTTTGGCATTGGTTTTAGGAAGTGTTAACAGTAGGAAGTTAATTCACAAATGGTTCAAGGATTAAACAGTTCAAAAGCTACAAACAGTTGAAAAGTTAAACGGTTCAAATTCATTCAACATTGAGAACGAAAAAGTCGGATCCCGATCCGCCCCGGCGCATCAGAATTTTGAACTCTTTGAATTTCCTAATTGACTTCGTACTTCAACCGGATGGTAATATTGGCGGTTTTCTTCTTTGAACTGGTATTGAAATTCCCTCCCCAGGAGAATTGTTCCGAAGAATTTTCACCGGTAATCTGGAACACACCCATATCGGCAGTTTTAAGCTTTCCAAGGCTGCCTCCTGCATTCAGTGCGATCTTTTCAGCACGGTTCCTGGCATCTTTTGTAGCAGCCTCGATCATTTGAACTTTCAGCTGAGCCAGTTTGGTGTAATAATATTCCGGCGGAAATGAATTCAGCTCCACACCTGCGTCGATCAATTCGGTCACTTCTCTTGAAATCTGCTCCACCTTGTCCACATTTTTAGACTGCACTTTCAGGTTCTGTGTTAATTGATAGCCATTGAAAACCGTATTGCGCAGCTGACCGTTTGGATCGTAATCGTAAAAGAAATCTTTTTGAATATCTACCGCTTCGAAGATCACCTCATCCGATTGAATTCCTTTGGAAGACAAGTACTTTCGGATGGCCTGCTGATCCTTATTCAACTCGTTGTAGGCGGTTTTCAGTTCATAATCTTTCTTGGAAAAACTTCCTCTCCAAACAATGAGATCACTGGTGAAATTCTCTTCCCCGGAGCCGGTAACACTAATCGCATCTGCTGTCTTCGAGCGGTTCTTATACCCGTTTGCCAATAAAAAACCGGTAATAATTACTGCCAGCGCAATAATGATGGTGTTCAAATTCTGTTTCATCTTCAACTCGTTTAGATTCCATCTAATATAGAAAAACTTCACTGATTCAACGGAATGTTTCTTTCTGAAAAAGGAAAAGCTGTCCTTTTTAGAACAGCCTTCCGGTCTCAAATCCATTTCCAGGATTATTTCACCTTTTCAAATGTCAGTGTATAGACTTCTTTTTCGTCACCAAACTCCGTATTGGTTTCAGTGTACTCGATCTTCAATGTCTTTTTTGATTCCTCCAAAATTTTCCATGTCAATGCATTTCCGGGCTCTATCAATGCTAATTGTTCGTCTGTATTAGACCAGGTTCCTGAAGAAACATCCGTATCGCCGTCAACAGTAAATGTCCAGGTGTAAGTCCCGTCTTTTTTGAATTCAATGAATCCGGTATTTACATAATTTGTAGTCTCGTCCAAAGCACCGTTGTAATAATACTTATACTCGTAAAGTGTATTGTTCCACTTCCCGCTTTTGGAATACAACTGTCTTTCGATTTGTTTTTCTTTCGAACAGCTGCTAAATCCGATCGCGAAAACAGACAATACGAATACTAATTTGGCTATGTTTTTCATAAATTGATTTTAATTTCCGGCAAAACTACAATTAAAAAAGATTTCTGTAAATGATTAGAACTAACTAGAATTTGACTGTCAAAGGACAAAAAAAGCCATTCCTTGCGAGAACAGCTTTCTATTTTTTAATATCTGATTTCCTAATCAGCTCTTTCCATGTAGTAGATATAAACCTCCTTTTCATTGGTATCGTTGTAATAAGCTGTTTGCTCCAGTTCCATTTCTCCCTTTTTCGGTCCGTCAATAATTTTCAAAACAGCTGCTTCGCCATTAGTGGTAATTATAATTTCATCTTTTGAATTAGTCCAGGTCCCTGAACTTACTTCAGGAGTTCCGGATAATTGAATGGTCATTACAACTGATCCGCCCTTATTGAATTCAATGGTCCCTGCATTTGGGAAATTCGCGGATGCCTCCAGTTCATTATCAAAATAATACTTGTAATCAATAGACGTTATTTTCCATTTGCCCTCTTTTTTGATCAATTGTCTTTCTATCCGCTTTTCTTTGGAGCAGGATGACAAGCCAACAGCTAAAATGGCAAAAACGAATAGAAATCGGGTGAACATTTTCATCGGATACGTTTTAAATTTACCGACAAAATTAAGTACTGCTCGATTACCAAAAAATCAACCTTTCGGTGGATATTTATCCAAAAACAGATTACCTGATCTTATCAATCAATTTTTTGCAGGAAGCACTTTCCCGGAAACCTCCCCGAAACCGATTCGAACACCGTCTTTTGATGAGAATCCGCGCATGATGACGTTGTCACCGTCCTGGATAAATTTCCGTTCCGTTCCATCGTTCATTTTCAAAGGCTTTGTCCCTTTCCAGGCCAATTCAAGCATGGAACCGTATGAATCCGGTGTAGGACCGGAAATGGTTCCCGAACCCAGCAGATCGCCGCAGCGGATATTACATCCGTTTACCGTGTGATGCGCCAGTTGCTGGGCCATATTCCAGTACATGTATTTGAAATTGGAAGTACAGATTTTTGTTTCTTCGCCGTTTTCCGGAGCAATGAATACTTCCAATTGAATATCATAAGACAGCTGACCTTCGTATTTCAGGTAAGAAAGAACTTCCGGATCTTGTGTCGGTCCATCCAGTTTAAAGGGTTGAAGCGCATCCAAAGTCACAATCCAGGCAGAAATCGATGAGGCGAAATTTTTCGCCAGGAATGGTCCAAGCGGAACGTACTCCCAGGTTTGAATATCTCTTGCAGACCAGTCATTGAACAAAACCATCCCGAAAATAAAATCTTCTGCCTCTGCGGTAGAAATCGATTCTCCAAGTGGTTTACCATCAAACGTAATAAATGCGGTTTCCAATTCGAAATCCAGGTTTCTGCAGGGAGCAAAAATAGGCGGTTCTTCCGGATTCGGTTTGATTTGCCCTTTTGGACGGATAACAGGCTCTCCTGAAATAATGATCGAACTGGATCTTCCGTGATAACCAACCGGCAGCCACAGCCAATTCGGCAATAAGGCATTAGCAGGATCGCGGAACATCGTTCCCACATTCGTTGCATGCTCTCTGCTCGAATAAAAATCCGTGTAATCACCGATTTGAACCGGCATACACATTCGTACAGAATCAATCGGCATCAAGACCTGTGCAACATGCTGCTCATTCTTTTGCAGATCTGCCTGGTTCACATCAAATAATTTGGAAAGGCGGTTTCGAAGGTCACGAACGGCTTTCTTCCCCTTTTTCATCATCGGATTTAATGAATCCGTATCAAAATCACTCAATTCGAAAGGCAAATTCTCCAGGTATCCCAACACATGAAGTGTTTTCAGATCAATCACTTTGTCTCCGATCCGTGAAGCAACATGCGGTGTTAAGTTTTCACTTCTAACAACACCGAAAGGCAGGTTTTGAATGGGAAAATCTGAATTGGAAGGAACTTCGATCCAGGATTTCAAAGCGGGATTATTTGCAGGAATTTGTGACATTATCTTTGATTTTTAATCTCAACAAAGATACGTTTTTAGACACATGTAGGGGCGAAAAATTTTTCGCCCCTACATGAAATAATTTATTTCAAATTTATTTTCTTCAAAATCTCCTTCACCCAAAGTGCATACATCTTCGTTCCGGGATGCAGACCATCCTCAGCCACTAAATCCGGCTCACTCAAGCCTCTCCTGGAAATCCCGGTAATATTCACATAGTTTACCCCCAATGAATCAGAAATGCGCTTATTGGAGGCATTAAACAGGTTGATCCGTTCAGAAATGTGTTCGCGGTTCGCTTTTCCATAAGGTGTGTATCCGTAGTCCGGGATGGATATAACAACTACCTGTTCCTTTCTATTCCCGGCCAATTCAATGGATTTTTGGCAAAGCATCCTGAAATCACGTTCGTATTCCTCCAAAGACCGCCCCTGGAATTCGTTGTTCACGCCGATCAGCAAGGTCACCAGGTCGAATTCATTCTTCAAATTAGCTGATTCCACCGCATCCATTAGCTGATCCGTGCGCCAGCCCGTGCGGGCAATAATAACCGGACTCGCATATTCATTTCGGGTTTTACCGATTGAATCTGCCAGTTGATAAGGAAAATTATCCGGAGTAGCAACGCTTTCTCCAATGGTGTAAGAATCTCCCAATGCCAGGTAAGACAATCCTTCTTTAGAAGTGGAACAAGCAGCTAACAATAAAACCATCACAAATCCAACGACACTTTTAGTACATATCATACTTCAGGTACGTCAGAACCGGGATTCCGGATTCTTAAAAGACTATTTTATCTTAGCTTTCAGGAACTTGTTGAAATCAATCCAGCTTTGTTTATCGGCTGCTTCATTGTAGGAAATGGGCATGGAAAACTTCCTTCCCACTTCGGTGGAATGCGGATTGGTAAATGCATGAGTTGCATCGGGATAATTGATGAAAGTCAAATCTGCCCCCACTTCAGCCATTTGTTTTTTGAACTCTTTGATATCTTCTTCCGGGACAAATGAATCAGCCCCACCGTTGCAAACCAGGATAGCTGCTTTCAACTTTGCTTTATCCGTCGGGATTCCTGCCAGGTTTCCGTGAAAACTCACTACTCCGTCCACAGGAGCGCCCATTTTAGCGGCATTCAATACAACGGACCCACCAAAACAATACCCGATGGCAACCATCCGGGAAGAATCTACCCCTTCAATTTTAAGTGCCTCCCTGTATCCGGCCATGAATCTTCCAAACGAAAATTCCGGATCTTTGTAAAACGGCATGGCCAAAGTTTGTGCATCTTTCGGGTTTAAGGCTATTTTTCCTTTCCCATACATATCAATGCAAAAACCGATGTTTCCCTCTTTGGCAATTTGAAGCGCCCGTTCCTTCGGGTACTCATTCAATCCCCACCATTCGTGAACGATCAAAACGGTTTTGGTCTTTTTGGTCATTTTTAAAGGCTTGGCATAGTAAGCCATAAACTGCTGCCCGTTGATGGAATAGGTTACAGAATCCAATACTTGCGAAAAGCCGGTTCCTGCGATAAAAAGCGATGCTAAAATAAAGAGAGATCTCATGACGTGATTTTGACGATTTACAGTCTAAAGATACTTCAAGTTCATGCAAAATCAGATAATTATCAATTATAAATGCCAAAATTATCAAGAGGATTACTAAAGCTACCCCGAATCCTCTTGATAATTGATAATTAACTCAGATCAGTTCGCGTTCTCTCTCTTTAAACTCTTTTTCCGATTCCAACGTGGCTACATTGGTTTCAAAATCATCGCGCAGGGCAACTTTGGTATCGTATGCACCCGCCGGCATGAACAGCTTACTGATGATCGGGATCAGCTCGAACAAGGTCAGAATGACCATCAATAAATAATACTGGTTCTGGAGTCCGTGCGTTTTATCCTTGGCAAACAGCGACTGAAGTGCTTCTTTTTTGATCAGGAATCCTTTCCCGTCCAGAGTCTTTTCGAAATCGGCTACGCTTTTGGTCACTTTTGCATTGATCTCATCGAGTTCTTTGGTAATCTTTTCCAGTTCGGTTTTCGAACCTTTCTGCAGCTTGTCCAAATCATCTTTGGCTATCATGTAACCATTCTGCTTGGCTTTCGCTATTCCTGCAATTCCAAATTTCCCGGAACCTCCCGTACCATCAATTTCTTTCAGGTAATCGTTCTGCTTTTCGATTGCCAGGTCGTTCTTTTGTTTCAATTCCTCTTCCAGCTTCTTCTTATTGGCAAGCAATTCGTCTTTCCGGGTTTGATAAACCTGTTCTACTTCGATCTTTTTCTCTGCCAGTTTTTTATCCAGTAAAATCGGAATTTCGCGGTCTATATCGGAACTAAAAATGAACAAAATGATGGGCTGGGCCAAAAACGCACCGATACACAGTGCCATGATTACCCGCAGGGCGATGGCAACAATATTGGTCCGCTTTTTATTGATGGAAGAAACCAGCACGCGGTCGATGGAAAGGACAAAACCTCCCATAAAAATCCCGAGGGTAATAAACAAGAACGGGGAATCCGAATTGGTGCTCCAAAAATATCCCCATGCAAGGGTTGCGTAAAGCCATGTGAAAAGCATTGCAGATCCCAGGATTTTATACCGGTTTCGATCAACCGTACAATCCTTGATCAATTCCTTGATTGCCGTGGAGAACCACCACAATACTTCAGACATCTGATCTGATTCCGGTTCCTTCTCTTTGTTTCGTTTGGGTTCAATTGTATTCTCTGCCATGCCGTTTATTCCGAATAAAGTCAGCAAACATAGTTCAGTTACAAAAGCGAAGAATTATTTTAAAGAATTTTGGGATTTCAGCTCCATCTTTTCAGCTTTCTTTCAAGCTCCTCAATCACCGGGTGACCGGCCATTTGCGGATTGCCTTTCAACTCTTCCAGCATCCGGATAATCGTCTCGTCCGAAAGTTCTTCTTCCCGATTCGCTTCAAAACTCGACTCAGGCGCCAGGGAGAAAAATAGTTCGTCCGTCCAGTCATTCCGCACTCCATCGATCACCAAATGAACCCGGTCAATCGTTCCCCTGTTCGCCACGGAATGTACCAGATTCACATTCGTGTACCAGCATTCACCGGGGAGCATAATCAGCCTTTCCCCGTCCAGAATAAATTCGATCTCCGGATGGGTGACAATCGGGATATGCAGCCGGAACTGACCGTCCTCATAACCCAGTTCGTGGTCCGTATGCGGTTTTATTTCCGCTCCTGCTTCCAGGCGCAGCAATCGCACAGAAAGGATAGGGAATTGAAAGTAATCCAGCACTTCCCGGAAATAAATGCATTCCTTCATCAAAGGTGTTTCGGAAACAGCCGCATTATCTGTCTGATAAGCAAAAATGTTTTGTTCGTTTCCATCTTTCGCATAGAGCGAAACCGCTTTCCAGTTCCCGGTATAGCCACCCGTATTGAAATGCGGAATCCATTGCCCTTCCATGGCTTTCGAAAGGTCTTCCACCAACCGCTGTTCATCGAATTGTACCGAAAACTTCAGGTACTTTGTCAGGTGTTTTTTACTCATCTCAACCATTTTAGCATATGGGGAAAAGGCTTCACTCCATCTTTCTCCGAAGCGGAACAAAAACCCATCCATTCCAATAAAGGAAGACCAATATAATTTTTATCTGCGAATTGCCGGATCAGCCACTCCGATTCATTCTTGTATCCTTCCGGGTGAAAGACCACCTCGGGTTCCAGTTCCAGTTTCCGCAACGCAGCATAAGACCAAAGGATCGCAGCCAGTTCATCTCCGTCACTCGGCCAGGCAGAGTCCATCTCATCGGTTCCGATCAAAGGACGCAATTCTTCAGCAGTAACTGCCAAATGACCCGCTTCGTGCAATAAATCCCCGGGATACTTCAGGCGTTTGGGGTCCATCAAAATGGTATTCCCTTCCAACGCCAGTCCGGGCAGAAAGCAATCATCCGGAAGTTCCCTTTCCAACACCGTAATTCCGATTTGTTCTAAGAAATGAATGATTTTTTCGCGCTGCATGAATAGTGAATCGTGTTTTGTCTGGAGTGAAAATACCAATTATTTGAACATATAAATTACATCCCAACAACACTAAACATTCTTAAATTGTTTACTAAACCGTTTAAGTAGTTGATTTTCAAATCCATTAAACAAGAAGTTAATATACATTTGACGTGCATTTAATCTGGGTGGAGCATTGTCATCCTACCTTTGTGAAAATTAATTTTGATTCGCGTTATGGGCTCTTTACTCACTGCTCTCAACTTCTTCAACTATCAACTACCTTCAAGCTGGAAATACACACTTTTAATACTTTTCACTGGCATTTACGGAAGCTGTTCGGCACAAGTTACAGTAGGTTTTCAAGGTGGTGAAGCAGGAGATCCATGGGGTTTTGCTTCTACCGGAGCAAGTGCATTATCCCTATCAGAAGCTGCACAAACCCCAAATAAAGTAACAGGGACCACTTCACTCGTAGTTGGAGGAAATACCGCCGGTGGAAATTGTTTTGCTTCAGGAAGTGGGAATGGTCCTGCAACTGCGCGAACTTTCACCTTCAATTCTTTGGACATAACCAACAGTAATGCTTCTACACGAACACTCACTTTCAATTGGGGAAATCGCTTTCCATCTTGTAACGGAACAGGATGGGACAGTGGCGAAAACCTGGTTTTCAGAGCCTACCACGACGGGATTGCACAAGCACCTGTAACACTGGCTACCGGATCAAACAATGCACAGTTCAGCATTTTATCCAATAGTTATACCTGGTCAGTTCCTCCCTGTGTTTCTCAATTTTACTTTACTGTAAGTGTCACCACCAATCGGGCAGATGAATTGTTATTTATTGATAACGTAAGAATTACCGCTCCTCAACTGAATGGATCTTTAGTAACAAGTCCAATCTCAGGAAACAACTCTGTTTGCATTGGTGCATCCGAAAACTACAGCGTAACTCCTGAGACGGGGATTTCCTATACATGGAGTGGATTACCAAGCGGTGCTTCTTTCACAACAACCAACGGCACAACATCCTCTTCAACGATGACTATTAACTGGGGAACAACACTTCCCGGAACATACAATCTTACAGTCACACCATCCAATGCATGCGGAGTGGCCGGAACCCCTCAAACCGCTTCAATTACCATTCTTCCGGAACCCACGCCCCTGATTATTTCAGGACCAACCTCTTTATGCAACGGAGAAACGGTTACACTCACATCCAATTATACTTCCGGGAATACGTGGTCTCCAAACGGAGAAACCACCCAATCTATCAGCATTTCTGCTTCCGGAACTTATACGGTATCAAATCAAACTCTCTGCGGAACGATCAGTGCTTCCCACACCCTAAGTTTGAATCCGGTTCCTAATATCCAATCGGTAACTCCAACACCCATTTCCTGTTTCGGGGTAAGCGACGGATCACTGACCATTCTTTCAACGGATCCCAACCTGGAATATTCATTGGACGGAATTTCCTGGCAGCCGGCAAACACCTTTACAAATCTTTCTCCCGGAACCTATACTCCACAAGTTCGTTTTGTGAACGGCTGTTCAACGACATTATCACCGGAAATTTTTACAGAACCTGCTGTGATTATGGCCAGTGCTTCCAGTACGGGATCTTACTGTGACGGATCCACAATCAGTCTGCATGGAACAACGACCTCTTCCGGAACTCCTGATTTTAGCTGGACAGGACCGAATGGTTTCATTTCAAACTCACAAGACCCAACAGTAATTCCACCAATCGGAACGAACACCTACGAATTGATTGTTTTCATCAACGGTTGTCAAAGTGCACCCACAACAACTACCGTAACGATCAACCCGATTCCGCTTGTCAGCGTTTCGAACACAGGCCCTTACTGCACCGGAGATGCTATCAGTTTGAATAGTTCCACTGTTTCCACAGGAACGGTAACTTACTTATGGACTGGACCGAGCGGCTACATTTCCGCTCTTCAAAATCCTTCGGATGCAACGGAAGCAGGTTTGTATCAATTAGTAATTACAGAGAACGGTTGCCAAAACATACCGGTAAGCACAGCGGTCGTTATCAATCCTATTCCGGATGCTCAGGCAAGTTATGTTTCTCCATTTTGCAATGGAACACCCCTTCAACTCAATGGAACAACAACTTCAACCGGCACGGTAACTTATTCCTGGGCAGGTCCCAACGGATATACTTCCTCCCTTCAGAATCCTTCGGATGGAACAGATGCAGGAACTTATACATTTGTGGTAACGGAATCAGGATGTACAAGTATTCCTTCCACTGTTACTGTTATTTCGGAAATCCCTTCCATATTTGTTTCGAATGCGGGCCCTTTTTGTGAAGGAACTCCGGTAGTCCTGAACGGATCAACCTCTTCTGGTGGAACAATCGTTTATTCGTGGACGGGACCGAATGGTTACACCTCTGCGGTTCAAAATCCTGCGGATGCGACACTTGGAGGAATTTACACACTCACAATCACCGTGGGGAACTGCACCAATATTGCTTCAACGGTTGTTACTATTAACTCCAATCCCAGCGCTGCATTTTCTTCTTCTGCTCCATGCATGAACGACAGTGTGGTCTTTTCGTCCTTATCCTCGGCGCCAGCCCCCGAAGTAATTACCAATTGGAATTGGGATTTTAACGACGGATTCACTTCTACCGAACAACATCCAAAACATGTGTTCGAAAACGCAGGAATCCACGCTGTATTTTTGGAAGTGACTACTGCTTCAAACTGTTCCGCAAGTATTTCCCAGGAGATTGAAGTAAAATCAGCCATTAGTGCCAATTTTTACTTTTCCCCTAGCAGTATTTCGACCCTGGACCCCACCGTTCATTTCGTAAATGCCAGTTCAAATGCCACTTCTTACCAATGGGATTTTGACTACGAAAATGCACAATCCACTGAACTCTCACCTGAATTTACTTATCCTGCTCAACCAGGTTCTTATACAGTGAAGCTTTTGGTATCCAATGAAGAGGGATGCATAGACAGCATCAGCAAAATTGTAACCATCAAAGACGAGATGATTCAGTATGTTCCCAACGCCTTCACACCCGATGGCGATGAATTCAATCAAACTTTCAAACCGGTTTTTTCGAGCGGATTTGATCCCCAAAATTACACCTTCTTAATCTACAATCGCTGGGGTGAAACTGTTTTTGAATCTCATGATTCCACTGTTGGATGGGACGGAAGCTACCAGGGTGAAATGGTTCAGGAAGGAGCCTATGTCTGGAACATTACTGTGAAGCAATTATATAGTGACGCCTTCGAAACTTTTTCAGGACATCTAACACTTATTCGGTAGTTCTGATCAAGCGATTTTCCCTGAAAAAAAAGTTTAAAACCCAATTTTCATTTCTAGTTAATTTCCCGGAAAAACAGATTGATGAATCCTGTAAAAAACCCGTGTTCCAATCCTGATTTAAAACACTTTTTCTTAAAAGCTAAATCGATTAACTGTTTGATTATAAACATTTTAAATTCGATTTAACGCACATTTGACACGCTCTTAATCCACTTCAAAATCTACTGGTATAGCTTTGTACTAAACTTTAGTATCGACACATTTATGAAGTCATTTTTTCCTTTCGAAAAACATTTAGCTAACCGATTTTATTGCGCCCTTTTCTTCCCTTTTCTTCTCTTCCAGGCAAGAAGCGTTTCGGCACAGGTTACACTAGGTTTTCAAGGGGGCGAAGCAGGAGATACATGGGGTTTTATTTCTACCGGAGCAAGTGCATTATCCATATCAGAAGCTGCACAAACCCCAAATAAAGTAACAGGGACTACTTCACTCGTAGTTGGAGGAAATACCGCCGGTGGAAATTGTTTTGCTTCAGGAAGTGGGAATGGTCCTGCAACACCACGCACTTTCACTTTCGATCAGTTGGATATTTCTTCCAGTAATGGTTCCACCCGAACCCTTACATTCAGTTGGGGAAATCGCTTTCCATCTTGTAACGGAACAGGATGGGACAGTGGAGAAAACCTGGTTTTCAGAGCCTACCACGACGGGATTGCACAAGCACCGGTTACACTGGCTACCGGATCAAACAACGCACAGTTCAGCATCTTATCCAATAGTTACACCTGGTCAGTTCCTCCCTGTGTTTCTCAATTTTACTTTACTGTAAGTGTCACCACCAACCGGGCAGATGAATTGTTATTCATTGATAACGTAAGCTTAACAGCACCCCAACTGAACGGTTCCCTGACGGTAAGCCCTATATCCGGAAATACCTCATTTTGTGCAGGAAGCATTGAAAATTACAGTGTCACACCAGAAGCAGGAATTTCATATACCTGGGACGGATTACCTGCCGGGGCATCTTTTACCACACCGAATGGAACTTCCGGATCAGCAACAATGACAATCAACTGGGGAAGTGTAGCACCGGGAAATTACACCATAAACGCAACCCCTTCCAATGCCTGTGGAACTACAGGAACTCCCCAAACACTTTCCGTCACAATCCTTTCCCCACCAAGCCCGCTTACCATCTCAGGCCCCACCAGCTTATGTGCCGGAGACACAATCACTTTAACATCCAGTTATGGCGTCGGAAATACCTGGTCCCCAAACGGGGAAACAACTGATTTTATCACGGTATCTGCTGCTGGTATTTACACCGTATCTGCAACTACTTCGTGCGGAACACTGAATGCATCACATAACGTAACACTCAACCCTCCAACGCTGGCAAGCATCACCCCCGATGGTCCGACCAATTTTTGCACGGGAGATTCTGTTACTCTGACTTCCGGAAGTTTATCCGGAAATAGCTGGTCAACGGGAGACACCACTCCATCCATAACCGTTACTACAGCCGGCACCTATATACTCACTGTTACAGCTCTTTGCGGGTCCAGTTCCGCTTCACAACCAATTACCCTGCTTCCACTTCCGAATCCGCAAATTAACGGGAATACCTCCTTTTGTGCCGGACAGCAAACCACACTTACGGCTTCAGGTGGAGACACTT
>CAMLDR010000010.1 GCA_946478775.1 uncultured Flavobacteriales bacterium | reverse complement strand
TGCCGTTTCTTCATAAGTCAATCCATCAATAGGTCCATCCAAAACCTCGTCTTCTGACGGGGAGGCAGGTAAAATCTTTTTGCAAGAAACAATAACAGCAATAACAGAAAAAAGAATGAGGAGAATTGAATTTAGTTTCATGTCGACAAAATATTTTTGTCCGTAAATCTAAATATATTTTTACACTTACTGTAATTTATTTTTAGTCTAATCTAAAAATATGTGTGATCATGAAAAATTAGCGAACTATTTATTTATATCCGGATAGCAATTTTAAAGTAAATTTCTAGCTTTTGCAGTAGCAGGATATTGGTACAATCGTAAAGGTTAAATGAAACTTAACAACAACTTTCCCCTTTTTGAATCGGTGGACATTTAACTGTTCCATAACTGCAATAAACACAACAATCACCCGCTAAAGGTTTGAGTACTGTTTTACAATTCTCACATTCATAGAAGTAAGAACAAGCGTCGGTAGGCATAATTTCATCTTTCCTATGCCCGCAATTTGGACAAGTGATTGTGGAATTCAATTCTACTTCATCCTCGGATTCACAACAGCGACCGTGCATTCGATGGCGGTAATAATCGACACCCGTTGCAACTAAAAGTCCCAACATTCCTGCATACAGAAAATAGACCCAATATTTACTATCGTTGAAATGATAACCGTAAAAGATTAAAAGAGCACTCGGTATGGCAATCAGCAATGGATACATACATCTGTGTTTCCTGTACGAAAGATAGAATCCAACTAATGAGACAATCACCATTACCTGGAAAACCCACATTGTCCACCCTCCAAAAACCTCGAAACTACCTAAGCCGAGAGCAGAAGCGGCAACTGCAAATATTGGAAAACAACAAGGTGAAAGGAATGCTACTAAAAGCATTCCAATCACACCCCACTTGCTTATATTTTTCGCTCGATTACGCATCGTCTGAACTTATTCCTCTCCTTTACAACAGCCGTCCCGTTGCTTGTAACCGTTCGGATCAGCTTTCACTTCGTCGGCATCAAAACCACGTAATGAAATCTCTTTACGGATTTTTTCAGGCGTTATTTTCTTAGTCCAGTAAATAACCGTTGTAGTTTGATCGGCTTCGTTGTACGTTACTAATTGAATTCCTTTTACGAATACCAAATCTCCTTCTAATTTTCCACCGCAGGTTTCACACACTTTACAATGATTGCACGTGTTCGGAGTTTTGATCGTAATGGTTTGTCTATTCGGTTCTTTTTGCGCCATTACTAATTGGGAAGCAAAAAAGAATGCTATAAATAAAGCTGTTTTAAACATGGTATTCTATTTTTTAAGTTTTAATAATGCCTCATATAAGAGGTCTTCATCACCTGGCGCATAATTATTTCGGCTGTAGACAACTTCTCCGTTTTCATTGATTAAAAAGGTATGTGGTGTATTACTTACTCCCATTGCTCTTTTAAAATCGCTGTTTGAATCCATTAAAACCATGAATTCCCAACCATTTGCATCAACCAATGTGGGAACATTATTTTTTGTCTTTTCATCGTCTACGGATACTGCTACTATTGTAACACCTGTTTCTTCTTTCCAGTCGGGGTATAACTCGTTTAACGTTCCCATTTCCCGTTTGCAGGTAGGACACCAAGAAGCCCAAAATGTAATTATAATTGGTCCTTTGATACCTAAACTTCCTGTATTAACCTGTTTTCCGTCTACCGTTTTCAACGAAACTGATGGTATTGTTTTTTGTTCTTGTGCAAACGAAATTGCATGAAGCAAAATCATTGCAAGTATGAGCAATTGTTTTTTCATATCCCATAAGTGTTTTCAGCCTGACATGACTGATTAATGTGACTATTTTCGCAAATGACAACTTCATAAGCGATTAGGAAGACTAAGCTTCCTTGATTTCTAAAATGAAAGGATTAGCCCAGTTTTGGCGGTTGCCAAATGTTTACTTCAAACTCAGAAGTAAAATGAAATGTATAAGGATTTCCGAGACTAGCCGCCGGAGATTCGTTGACAGTATATGTATTCACTACCTGTACTTGTTCCATTATACAGGCATAAAGCCCACATACAGTACAAGTACAAAACGGAGAACAATTTTTCTGCTCTTCCTCGTCTTCCTGATGGTGTTCGGTAGAACAGGTCAGTTCTTCTTCCTGACACTCCTCCGTGCAACAAGGTATTACTGACAAAGTAAAAACGAATAAACTGAATATGAACCAGAAAACCTTCACGATACTAAGGTATGAAAAAATGGGATTCACTTAATCATTCAAGATTACTCCTCCCATTTCCATTTTCGCAACTCATAATATTTCTTTCGTGGAGTTGCTTTCAATGGATCAATTCCGTTCTTTTTACACCATCGAAAGTGATAGATTGTTCCGAGTATCACTACAACAATTGGAAACAATGTTGACCAATGCCCGATCATAAAATAAAGACCGACTGTTATTTTTGCAATAATGATCCATTTCAGGATTTTATAACTTGCGCGTGTTTCTACTTCAAACCGCGCGAAAAAACTGGTCATAACCAATTGAATAACCAACAATTCTGCTAATTCTACTTTAATTCCCATAACTTCATTATTTGCTTATTACTATTTACAATAATTGAATTTTACAATTTCATTCGTTGGATTCGAACTGCATTCAAAATCGCTAATAATGCAACTCCAACATCGGCAAAAACAGCTTCCCAAAGTGTTGCGATACCACCTGCTCCGAGAGCCAACACAATTGCCTTTACTGCCATTGCTAAAATGATATTCTGCCAAACAATTTTCTTAGTGATTCGTCCGATTTTAATAGCTGTTACAATTTTTGAGGGTTCATCATTTTGAATGACGATGTCGGCGGTTTCGATTGTTGCATCACTTCCCAATCCACCCATGGCAATACCTGCATCAGCTAAGGCGATTACAGGCGCATCGTTCACGCCATCACCCACAAATGCAAGAGTTCTTTTCTGATCCTTCAAAGCCTGTACTTTCTCCACTTTGTTTTCAGGAAGCAAATCTCCAAATGCATCATCTACGGAAAGAACTTTTGCAACTCTGTCTACGATACTTTGTTTGTCGCCTGAAAGCATAACGGTTTTGATCTGAAGAGTGTGCAGATCCTTGATGGCTTGCTGTGCATCTTCTTTGATTTCGTCTGCTATGGTAATATAACCTGCATAGTTTCCATCAACGGCAACTACAACAATGGTTTCTACAATCTTTTCAATCTCCGAATCGAACCCTATATTGAACTTCTTCAACAGTTTCAAATTTCCAGCCAACACTTCTTTTCCGTCTATCTTTCCTTTTAAGCCGTGTCCTGAAATCTCTTCTACGGCTTCAATCTTTGCGTTTTTTACGGAATCTCCCGCATATTCAACAATTGCAGATGCGATTGGATGCGTGGATTTACTTTCGATGGATGCTGTAAGTCTTACTAACTCTTCTTTCTCTATTCCTTCTGACACTACTTCCTGAACTTTGAAAACTCCTTTGGTGAGAGTACCTGTTTTGTCCATAACAACCGTATCTATTTTGGTCATTACATCAAGGTAGTTCGATCCTTTAAAGAGTATTCCGTTTCGGGATGCTAAACCAATGCCTCCGAAGTAACCGAGCGGAATTGAAATCACTAAGGCACAAGGACAAGAAATCACAAGGAAAACCAATGATCGGTATAGCCATTCTTTAAACTGGTAATCTGAGATAAAGAGATATGGAAGCAAACAAATTCCCACTGCCAAAAACACGACAATTGGTGTATAGACTTTAGCGAATTTGGAAATGAATAATTGCGTTTGTGATTTGCGTGAAGTGGCATCCTGAACCATTTCGAGAATCTTCGACAATTTACTGTCTTTGTATAAGGCAGTAACCTTTATATCGGAAACGGATTGCAGGTTAATCATTCCCGCCAAAACCGCTTCACCTTTTCCTTTGTTGTCGGGTTTACTTTCTCCTGTTAGTGCAGCAGTATTGAAAGAAGCCGAATCAGAGATCAATTCACCATCCAAAGCGACTTTCTCCCCTGATTTCACTTGGATCACTTCATTGATCTGAACTTCTGATGGAGAAACAGTTTTCAATTTTCCGTCACGCATTACATTCACCGTATCAGGTCGAATATCCAATAAGGCTTTGATACTTCTTTTCGCACGGTTCACCGCTAAGGTTTGGAACAGTTCCCCAACGGAATAGAAAACCATTACTGCAACTCCTTCAGAATATTCGCCTATGAAGAATGCGCCAACCGTTGCAATGGTCATTAAGAAGAACTCGGAAAAGAATGCTCCTTTTGCAATGGATTTTCCCGCATCAATCATTACGGGAAGACCAACTGGAATGTAAGCCACCAAGTACCAAATGAGTTTGATCGTTCCTTCAAAAAAAGCAGGTTTGAAAACTTGTTCGAATAAGATTCCTGTCAGCAAAAGTGCAAAGCTGACAATTGCTGGAGCGTATTGCATCCAAGCAGGTTTCTCACCGTTTGAATGTTCGTGGTCGTGGTCATGCCCATCTTCATCATCGTGATCATGATCTTGTTTGTGAATATGAGGAGTACCGCTTTTTGCGTCTATTTTTTCCTCCAATGAGCAACAAGTCATTCTGCCTTGTGCATCGTAGGTGTGAACGTGATTTGGATCTTTATTAATCATACACTGATTTTTTAATGTTTTGAACTCATTTCTTTATGAAGGAAAAATTCTTGTGAAAATCTCCTGTGCTGATTTGGATTCGGTAAAAGCCTGATCTAAATTCCGTTGCCGGAACAATGATCTGATCAACTTTTTCATAATCCGAGACAAACACCGTTCGCCCAAGATTATCAGTTATACTGACATTCAGTTCGTTTAAAATTGCCTGTTCGAATTGAATGTAGGCTATATCGGAAGCAGGATTGGGGAACAAAATGGAATTGCTAATTGCTTCTTCATCGCTGAGATTCCCACTTTTATTAAGGGCAAGTGTTGCAAATGATGCAAGCGCCAAACGGCTATTCGCTTCGAAATACTGGTGATTGAATGCTGAAAAGACATCACTAGTCTGATGCCAGTTCGGGTTAAAATCACCTACATATTCTTCATTAATACCAATAGCTGAATATCCTTTTTGCCAAAATGGAAAATGATCGCTGTTTACGCTTCCTGGATTCACGATTTCAAGGTTCAAAGCAATGTCGTAAAGTTCATTACAATCAACTACCATCTGCATAAGCCTAATGGAATTGGCTATTGGTCTTACGTGAACTTCCGTAAGATTGTCATTGTTTCCGTCCCATCCGAGCATATCAAGATTGATATAACCAAGCAAAGAATCCCCATGAATTTGTTGCTGTGCCGTGTAAGCTGTACTGCCGATCAATCCCAGTTCTTCTTCGTCCCAAAGTGCGAAAATGATCGTGTTTGGAAATTCCATTTCGCCCATGATCCGAGCCGATTCCAAAACGACGGCACATCCGCTTGCATTATCATCCGCACCCGGAGCAAAAGTTCCAGTTGGTAAATTGTCGTAATGCGCACCAATGATGCAAACCCTTTCAGGAAATATTGTTCCTTTCTTGATTCCGAATAAATTCTTGCCGTTAGCAGAAAACACGAGTGAGTCAATTTCCAATCCCGCCTGTATAAAGCGCTCTTTCGCATATTTAAACGTCAGTACATTACCCGGCTGATTGTATAATCGGGATGAAATAATATGAGACTGTCCACCTATAACTAGCGGAATTTCACCGCTCAGCTTTTGTACTTGGCTGTTTAGCGAATCCGTATTGAATTCCGCCAATATACTTTCCACTCTTGCATCTTGTGCAAAAGCAAGCGCAGAAAAACTGCCAATTAACGAAAGAACCCAATATTTCAACATATTCGTTTTCTTTAAAAAGGGCAAAGACCTTGGAATTGAAAAAGTCATTACTTCATGTTAAGATCTCCTCAGACTTTGCCCTAAGATTACTAATGTTCGTGTCCGCCACCGCCTTCGCTTTTCAGCAAATGACTTTGGATATAATAAGCGCCTTTCAGCACAATTTTCGCATTCGCAGGAATATCTTGTAAAATGGTAACCTGAACATAGCCCAATTGAGTAGTTCCCGTTTTCACTTCAATTCGTTGAAAATGGTAGCTTTTACCTTCGCTGTGTTCATGTCCGTCATCATGTTCATGCCCCGCTTCTTCGTCGTGATCTTCTTCTTTGGCGTGTTCTTCCAGTACAAAGATGAATTCTCTTCCGTCTGCTTTTACCACCGCATCAACTGGTAAAGCTTTCACATTATTTAAGCCTACATCGATCAACGCATTTACATACATTCCCGGAATTAAAATCTGCTTGTCGTTTAGAATATCTGCATGAACCGCAACCGATTTGGTTTCATTTTCAAAGGCTTTACCAATGCTGAAGATCTTTCCTTTGATTTCCACATTGTCTTGATTTGTAAGAATGAAACGAACGGTTTGACCAGTTTTTACTTTTTGAAGGTCTTTTTCATACACCAATAAATCGACGTGCATTTTCGAATTGTCTACAATCGTAAACATGGGCTTTCCTGGTTCCGCATTCGTTCCAATCTTCACGTTCACTTCCGTAATGTATCCGCTGATTGGAGCTTTTACCGACATAGTAGAAATTGCACCGCCCGAACCCGACAAATTCAAGGTGCTTAACTGTTTTTTCAAGGATGCGTTCCGTGCCTTTTCTGTTTCGTAATCTGATTTGGCACGTTGTAAGGCTTTCTTCGAATTGACGTTTTCATCGTTTAAAGTTTTTTGACGTTCGTATTCAGTTGTCAGGTATTCCAAGTTGCTTTTAGAAGTTAAGTATGCTTCTTGAAGTTTTGTAAACTCTAAACTTTCAATGACCGCAATGGTTTGTCCTTTCTTCACGAACTGACCTTCAATTACATTAATACTGCGCACAACTCCTGTAACAAGAACCGAAACATCTGCTTGGTTCTGCGGAGGTAATTTTGTGTACCCGTTTGCATTGATTACGGCACTCAGATTTTTCATTTCAAACGTTCCCAATTCAATGTCTGATGCATTGAATTGAGCCTGATTCAATTCAACCTCTTTGGCGGTGATTGCTTCGCCTTCATGTTCTTCATGTGCTTCCTCTGTTTTTTCAGGTTCACTTTCACCTCCTGAGTAGGAAATCACGCAAACAACCACCACTGTTAAAACAGCTACGATTGCTATATATAGAATGTTTTTTCTTTTCATCTTCTTCGAATTATTGATTCAATAAGTATTGTAAATTGATAACTGCCTGATTGTAATTCAGAACAGCGCTCAAATAATTGGATTGTACATCTAATGCCGTTTGAATTCCCTGAATGAACTCCACATAGGAAATGTCTCCGTTTTGGTAGCTCTTTCTTACGTTATCGGTGATGTTTTTAGCAGAGGGCAAAGCCGAACTTTCGTAATATTCCACCAAAGATTGATAAGTAAGTAACTGTTCTATCTGCTGTTCAAACTGGCTTTTCAACTGCGTGTGCAGGTATTCCGTGTTTTTCTGCTGAACCTGAACGGCTGTTTCTGCGGATCTGACTTTTGCACTACTGCTTCCAACGAAAATAGGAACGGAAACTCCAAAGGTTACGCCCTGAAATCTTGGCGCACCGTTGTAATAAACAGGCTGACCGTTCACGTCCTGATTTCCAGTAAGGGACTGAATGAAATAGCCCACTTTTAAGTCTGGAAGCATGGTGGATTTTTGTAGCCGTTTAGAAGCTATCGCCTTTTGAACCTCCTGCATTGCCAATTCCATTTGCGGATTCTCACGCAGTGCCGTGCTGTCGGTTACCGAAAGAGCTGGCATAGCTACAAATTCGCTTTCAGCAATGGCGAAATCGGTTTTCAGGTTCATATACGCCTTCAACTTTGATTTTTCCATTGAAATTAGGGCTTCGGTTTGCTTAATCTGTTGTTGCAATTCTTGTTGCTTCACAATTGATGTGGTTGATTCCAAAGGACTTACATCTCCTGCTTCGAATCTGATTTTTGCAGCCCGAACAAATTGAAGCAAAATGCTGTCTTGCTGTTTCAATACCTGATTACGTTCCATCAAATACAACAAACTGTTCCATGACTGTCGGATGTTCAGGGTCATTTGTTGTTTGGTGAGGTCTAAGCTCAATTCACTGCTTCTTATGTTGGCATCAACCACGTCTTTTCGTGCGCCAAATTCGAATGGATTGAATCCTTGCGAAATCGAATAATTCTGATCGAAAGCACGGGTATTGTACTGACCAAGCATTCCTGTGAGTTCTGTTTTTGGTAACTCGAAAGCCGTTGGTTTTAACTGGCTCTGTGAGATCACTTCCAGTTCTCCCGCCTGAATCTGCTGATTGTTTTTCAATCCTGCTTCAATGGCAGATTGCAAGGTAAGCGTGGGAACATCTTGTGATTGTGCAAAACCTGCAAACAACGTGAATCCAATCAACAAAGTAAGGGCTTTTGAAGTTCCTTGTTTCAGTTTACGGGATACACCTTTTTCGAAATAGAAATAGAGAATAGGAAGTACAATCAAGGTCAGCAAGGTTGCTGAAATCAGACCTCCAATTACCACTGTTGCCAAGGGTTTTTGAACTTCAGCTCCTGCACTTGTGCTTAATGCCATTGGCAAGAAGCCTAAAGATGCAACTGCGGCTGTGAGGATTACAGGACGTAAACGAACCTTTGTTCCTTCATGAATTCGGTGAACTACATCATTCATACCCTCAGATTTTAATTGATTGAAATAACCAATCAGAACAATACCGTTTAGAACAGCAACACCAAACAGGGCAATGAATCCGACACCTGCGGAAATACTGAAAGGCATATCTCGTAACCAAAGTGCAAAGACACCGCCAATAGCGGAAAATGGAATTGCGGTAAAGATCAGGATCGATTGTTTCATGGAACGGAATGTAAAATAGAGTAACACAAAAATTAAGAGCAAGGCAACTGGAACTGCAATGGAAAGGCGTGCAGATGCTTCCACTAAATTTTCAAACTGTCCGCCATAAGTCAGGTAATATCCAGCAGGCAATTTCAGTTTTTTATCCAGTTTTTTCTGAATTTCATCTACGACACTTTTTACGTCTCTCCCTCTTACATTGAAACCAACAACAATTCTACGTTTACCGTCTTCACGGCTGATTTGCATCGGTCCTGGTTCGTAATCGATGTCTGCAACCTGTTCCAAAGGAATCTGACTGCCAGAAGGAAGCGTAATAAACAGCGTTTTCAGGTTTGAAATATCACTTCTGCTTTCAGCGGCTAAGCGCAGTACCATGTCAAAGCGTTTTTCACCTTCGTAAACAACACCTGTTTTCTCTCCTGCAAACCCGATCCGAACTACTTTGTTCAAATCTCCTACATTCAATCCGTAAAGTGCTAGTTTGTCTTTGTTATAGCGTACTGAAATTTGAGGTAAACCCGCTACTCGTTCGGCTTTGGCATCGGCAACACCATTGATGTTTTTGATGATATTAAGTACTTCGTCGCCTTTACTCACGAGCATATCCAAATCTTCGCCGTAAATTTTCACGGCTACATCGCTTCGAACACCTGTCATTAACTCATTGAAACGCATTTGAATAGGCTGAGAGAATTCGGTTGTAACGCCAGGAATATCGGCTAGCGCTTCTTCCATTTTCTCCATCAATTCTTCTTTTGTTTCCGCAGAAGTCCATTCGTGTCGGTCTTTCAGAAGGATAATCATATCGCCCGCTTCCATCGGCATGGGATCGGTAGGTATTTCGGCACTCCCTATTTTGGTTACAATCATTTTGATTTCGGGAAACTTGCTTTTCAGAATCTTTTCGGCTTTTGTAGTTGATTCAATTTCTTGTGAAAGCGAACTTCCAGAAGCAATGATTAGGTGGGTTGCAATATCACCTTCATCCAACGTAGGAATGAATTCTCCACCCATTTTACCGAAGAGTACAAAGGCAATTACCAATAACCCAACGGCAATCGATACAATTAACGATTTCGCTTGTAACGCTTTTGTTAACGCAGGTTGATAAACTCTTTGTATAGCACCAATAATTCTATCGCTGATGTTTTTCTTATGACCCGTTTGTTTTTTCAAGGCAAGCGAAGCCATCATGGGAACATAAGTCAATGAAAGCAGAAACGCTCCGAGAATGGCAAACGAAACAGTTTGTGCCATTGGTCCGAACATTTTCCCTTCAATACCCACTAAGGCAAGAATTGGTAAATAAACAATCAGGATAATGATTTCACCGAACGCTGCACTGCTTCTGATTTTGGACGAAGCCGTGTACACTTCTTCATCCATTTCCTCTGCCGAAAGTATTCTGGTAACTTTGCTACTTTGAAGTCGATGAATGATGGCTTCTACAATGATTACCGCACCATCTACAATTAAACCGAAATCAATTGCTCCCAAACTCATTAAATTTCCGCTCACACCAAACAAGTGCATCATACTGACGGCAAACAAAAGGGAAAGCGGAATAACCGAAGCCACCACCAAACCTGCACGCCAGTTACCCAATAGCAATACGAGAATAAAAATAACGATCAACGCTCCTTCAATGAGGTTGGTTTGAACGGTTCCAATGGCTTTGTCGACCAATTTGGTGCGATCCATGAATGCTTCAATTTCAACTCCTTCAGGCAAAGACTTTTTAATCTGCTCCATTTTGTCTTTCACACGGGAAACCACTTCGGCGCTGTTTTCGCCTTTAAGCATCATTGCCATACCGCTTACTTCTTCACCGTGTCCGTCTTTGGTAACTGCTCCAAATCGAATACTGCTTCCCATTTGTACAGTTGCTACATCACGGATCAGAATGGGAATGCCGTTTTGGTTCTTTACGACAATCTTGCTGATGTCCTCGAGACTCGTAACCATACCGACACCTCGAATGAAATAGGCATAGGGCTTTTTGTCGATGTATGCACCACCCGTATTTTCATTGTTCTTTTCCAATGCATCGAAAACCTCACTAATAGTGGTATTCATGCTTTTCAGTTTGTCGGGCTGAATGGCAATTTCATATTGCTTCAAACTTCCGCCAAGGGTGTTTACTTCTGCAACTCCAGGTGTTCCGAGCAATTGAGGTCTGATGATCCAATCCTGAATGGTACGCAGATCGGTCGCATTATACTTGTCTTCGTAGCCTTTTTTCGGGAAAACTACGTATTGGTAAATCTCACCCAAACCTGTGCTGACTGGCGCTATTTCGGGACTTCCCAAACCTTTAGGGATGGTGTTTTCTGCTTCTTTTAGGCGTTCGTTAATTTGGGCACGTGCCCAGTAAATATCTACGTCTTCTTCAAAAACAACTGTTACCACGCTCAACCCAAAACGACTAATGGAGCGCAACTCCACCACTTTAGGGATTGGCTTCACCGAAATCTCAATCGGATAGGTAATAAATTGTTCCACTTCCTGTGTGGAAAGTGTGGGTGAAGAGGTGATAATTTGTACCTGATTGTTGGTTATATCAGGTAGCGCATCGATTGGAAGTCTGCTAAGCGAATAGCTTCCTACTGCAATCAATGCTAAGGTGAACAAGCCTATAATAAACTTATTCTTGATACTAAATTGAATGACTTTATCTAACATGATGAATAGTCTAATCGTGAAACAATTACTGGCAATAATATGCACAGCGAAACAAGACTTACTAAAGTCTTGAAAACATTATTTTGAAACGATTAGCTCAATTTTGGCGGTTGCCAAATAGCAGAATGAAATTCGGAGAAAAAGGTTTGGTAAGGCGGTACAGGTGTTCTTTCGGCAAAATAGGCGATGTCTTCTGTAACGGCTTCAAAAGTTGCTTTCTTTTCTACCACAAAAGTTAACGAAACCATTGCATGATCGTGGTTCGTAGGACATTCGTCTTGTTCGTGGTGTTTAGAATCTTCGTGATGCCCCACACCAAAATGTTCACCAACAAAATCGATAAAACTCAATCGGTGGTGTTCTTCGTTGTGGTGATTGTAATGGGAAATGAATTCGGGAACAAAGGAAAAGGCATGCGCTGTTTCACCTGGCAAGGTAATTACCAGAATAAGAAAGAGTACAAATGTCTTTTTCAATTGATTCATTGGGGGTAAATGTAATGAAAAATCGAATTGAACAGCCGTTAATATTTACAAATGAAGGAATTGAGGAAGGATGAAATTTCTTTCTTAAGTTGAAATTGTTGAAATGTCAATAAGCTGAATTCCAAATTTGCTATACTTCTGAAACTCTTTAACTACTTGGGTCAAACAATACTTAGCGATATTTGAATTACACATTTCAATTCGTTCCAAAACAGGATGCTTTTTGTAATGATTATTTTTGAAAGCCATAATAAAGTTGATTGAAATTTCTCCGTTACGGAGTTTCGGAATTAGTACTTTCTGATCAATTTGCTGAGTAGGGTTTTTCTTGTTGTATCTATCTATTGTATTCAAAAGATAACTACTTCCGACGTTATTTTTCAGATCGTTGTGTAATCGTTTTGCAGACAAAGTGACTTGTACATACAAATCTCTCATTTTAGTATTGAATCCATTCTTCACATGTATGAAAAATGCCTTGTCCTCCTTTAAGACCAATAAGTCGCAGAGTTCAATATTATCATTTAAAATTTTGTCAAAGACATAATACCCTGGCTGTCCATCATGAAGTTTATTATAAAAGTCTTCATCTTTCCCTTCTGGCCATTGCTTCAAAAGTGGTTCGTCTAAAGAATATTTGGTGTAGAACTCCTTTGCTTCATTATTCATAGACTCTAGGTAGTCGTTTTCTAAAAGATACCAATGACCATCAATCCTAAAATATTTACAATTCAAATATTCTATTTCTGCCGTTATGTGAGAGAAAAACGTACCATAAGTCATTGGTTTGTCATCTGCTTGTCCAACAATATTCAGAGTATACAATTTTCCTTTTATATCGTATCTGTTCTCAATATCTTCAAGGCTATTATAAATGTGCAACGTACATTCATCATAAAGTTTAGATCTTTCATTAATGGTGAGATCTTCCTTTCCTCTAGAATGCTTAAATCGAATAACAAATTTATTGCACTCATAAAACTGTTCGAGTTTAGATGGATGGACGACCTCAATTATGTCTTGCTGATAGGTGTCTAATCCATATGGATCATTATGACGAAGAACATCATCAACAATTATTTCTTTTAAAGTTTCATCAAGTTCATCTATCAGTTCATTGTCATTGATTTTTGAAAATAATGTCAACTGTTTAGGTGTATATTCATCGTAGATGCTATGAATGTGTGTTATCAATCCTTTCAATTCTTCAAAATCAACTTTTTTACGCAAATTAAAGTACGAACCAACATCTAACAGCGCGAAACTATCATCCAAATTGTACCTTGCAAATTCTTTCAACTTTAATTCACTTCTCAGTTTCACCTTGATTTTAGTTGGTATCTCTGAATATTCAAGAGTTTCGGCAATAGTCTGATTAAGGTTAAATGTTCGCTTATTTTGAGATATATTCCCCGTGATACCTCTAGTGCTTAGTTCAATTACAACGTCTTCCGTTGGTTTAGCAAGTCTTCTATAAATTTCAATGCCAAAACTCGGGTGAATGAACTTTCTTATGACGCTCATTCCGCTTCCACTTATGATACAATAGATTTCAGATTCATGATGAATAAACAAGACAAATGAGAATTCCACTACGTCGAAGTTTTGACTTTCGGTAAGTTCATCTGGTAGAAATATTTTCCAATATGCCTTTTCTTTTGGCTGATTGTAACAGTAGGACCAGAACTCGAAAGAATCTTCAACTGAATGACTAATCTCAGGTTTTATTAGCGTGAAATCATCATACTTGTGCCTTAGTTTATTTTTGTGATTATCGGTTATCACGTCAATAATACCTTGATTCGATTTACCTCGAAATTCGTAATAGGATTTATCAATCTTAAAGATTTTGAGATTGAATTGTGTTTGAAAGTGTTCCATGAATAGTGAGTTAATAGTTGTGGTTATTTTCGACGTCTTCTGTTCTGTTTTTTGCTAAGCTTGTATATTCCAAATAAAGCGAGTATCGCTAAAAATGCTGAAAGCCAACCCCAACCATTACTAGAAGTTGAATTTGATGATTTTGGAGGTTCATTCGGTTCTTGAGGCAAAACAATAGGTTCATCCTCCCAATAAAACAACCTCTTATTGTCAACCACATTGAGTACTAGTTCTTCAATTTCTTTAAATGTAGATGTTGTGCAATAGCTCAAGTCGATTTCTAAGCTACGGTGCTTACCAAGTTTAAAGAATTTCTCTTTTCCCTCATCTACAGCATTAGAAACGAAAACTTCAAAGTAAATTGGCTGATCGTTATAAATTGCCGAAACATCAGGTCGAATTTGTTCAAGCTTCTTTTCGGCTTTAGCTTCTGAATAAGAAATCCTTCCATATTTCGGAAGTTCAATAGAAGTGTTACGAACTAAAATCTGTTTAGCCAATTCATGCAAGGCTGTTTCTTGCGAACCAGTGCAGTTAACATTAATGTGATGTTTAAAATGCCAATCTCTTTTCCCTCCTTGCCTTGCCTCTAATGGTTCATCACAGGCTAAACAAATAGAATTGCATCTTAGTCCGTTTTCGGCTTTGTCAATGTGAATGAATTTTTCACTTGAAGTGTGATATGCAATTTTTACCGACATAAGTTTTGCTCTGTAATCAGACTCTTTTTTCGATTAGAATGTGTCTATAATTCCGTAAGAATCATCAACAATGTCTCTATGAGAGCCATCATAAGACGTTAATAATGCCTTTTGCTCTATACCATTTCCAATACAAATTAGATTTGTTACTTCTCCAAATATTTCATTTGAATACTCTTCAATTTTTGAATCTTCTTCCTTATGATCCGCAATTGACATTATCGTTTGGGTATCACTTGGAATGTTTGAAACAATAAACTTCAAAATGTTAGTTTTACTATTCGCATCAAGGTCTTCCTTAAATACTCCATCTAAGAAGAAAGGAAGCCTATGTACATTGTCCGTTTTTGAAATCAATTCATTAAAAGCGAAATGATAGCTTAAAACCGCTTTATGTAATTCAACTCCTTGAAAAGGGAAACTAGATAGTTCATAAACTTTATAGAAACGATCATCATCAATAATTGGGACACCTAATATCCCGTTTTTTTTAATGTATGAATTCTTAAACAATGCGTTTTTCTTTGCTCGTTCGGCTAATATTTGGTCTTCTGTTTTAAAATCTTTTAACTCTTCCTTAGCCTCATCTATATCTATTTTGATTTGACCTATTTGACTAACAATTCCATCTCTTAATTGAATATTCGCCTTGTTTTTAATCCAAGAATCAAGAGTAACATTGTTGCTTGAATAACTCTGATATATCTTATCATTTTCCTGAAGGTGCTTTCTGTAGTTCTCGATCTTTTTATTTGTGGAGTTCAAATCTGATTGAAGCTTTTTAACTTTTTCCTTTAGATTTAATTTAAGTGTTTGAGAATCATTCTCTGCTTGATAGAAAGTATAGATTTTTTCCAAATTAACAGGTAACGTTTGTGCACAAGTTGGACAAGAATCAGAACCTGGAAACTGGTGTTCATGATTTCTAGAAACTTTTGAAACGACGGCACTTCGCTGAGTATAAAAACTTAAAAGATCAGAATCTTTCATATACTTCTTTTCTAACTTTAAGAGTTCATCTCTATTACTAGAAATTGTTTCAAGTAAATCATTTGCCTTTCCTGAAATTGTTTCATCAACCGTTTTAGAAACCTCTAATTCTTTATTATCTCTTTCAAATTCGGAAAGGAAATTTGCCTGTTGTTGAAGACCTTTTATTTTTATCTCAACAAGTCTTTTTGCTTCTTTGTCGGTAGTGTCTTCAATTCCAAGATAATAATCCAAAAAATCTTCTTTAAAGCCTCGATAAAAAGTGAGATTATTGAAAGACTTTCTCAGATATACCCATCCGACATCCTGTGATACATAATATGGTAAAAATATTGTTTCAATCGGGGCTTCACTTATGCCACTTTTAGATTCTAGCTTTAAATCAAAATGGAACAACTCATGAAAAAAGTGTTTTAGCTTTACATGCTCATAAGATTGATCGCTTCCAACACCGTTAAATCTAATAACCTTGCCATGAGTATTTCTAACTAGAAGCGTGTCATCTTGTCGAATAAATGTGTAATTCAACTTTTCATTCCCTTGGGTTATGGAGCAATCTAATCGAATAAAGATTTCTTCAGACAGTATTTCTGCTAGTTTGATTTTATTATCATTAATCCCAAACGTAAATAAAATTAATTGTATCAATGTGCTTTTTCCTGCCGTATTTCGACCGTAAATAACGTTTAAGCCTTTTTGAAATTCAGTAAAAAAATACTTGTTATTTGGCTCGCTAAAAACAAGTATTCTATTAAGTTCAAGGGTTGTCTTCATACTAAAGTGAATTTTGAATTTCCAAGTAAGCTGCCGCTAGTACAGCTTTTAATTGGAGTGGTTGGTATGTTGTTGATTTAGTTCTTTCAAATTCTTCAAAAAAAGCGCGCATACAGTCCATTTGGTTAATATGCTCCCCAAAAATGTGCTTACTATCTTCTACAAACAGCAATATCTTCCTATGCTCACTTTCGTTGAGGTCTTTAAATAAATCAAAACTATTTTCATAATTTAATTTGAAGGAAGTTTTATCTAAGATTGATACCTGATATGCCTCACAAATTGCATCAGAATTATCTCGCCAAAACTCATATGCTTTTTTCTTGCTTGTGAGAATTGAAAGAAGCTCTTGAATTTCTGATGATTCAATACGTTTAGTTGAATCTTTAAGTCTTGCCACATTTCCTTGATTGAAGGTAGACTCAATCTTCCTCAATTTGAAAAGAAACGTTTCTAAAGCCGCTTTATAATCAGTGATTTCAGCATCAAATACATCCATCATTTTACCAATTAATTGCTGTTTTTGTGCCTCTGTAGTTTTACCGAAATCAATCCATTTTAAGCTTAAATTATCAACATGACTTTTATCCGTATCATCGAATTGAATCACATCATTTCCAGCTAATATTTTGACTTTTATCTCATCGTCAAGATCTGAAAATTGAACAACTGAAGCCGTTTCATTAACCACGGATTTAGATTTCTTCTCTTTAAGTTCAATAGTATTATTTGTGACGAAAAAGTTTTTCTGCACAAACGCCTCTATTTTCTCATGTGGATCATTCAGAATTCGTTCTCCTGAAATTGTTATCTTCTTTATAACTTCAAGCACTCCAGAAAGTGTCCATTTTGAGGTTGATTTCTTGGCTTGAAAGGTTTCAACTTTTTCCAACGAATCATTCGAATCAAGAAACCCAAATACAATATCGTCTAAATGTTCTAAAATGATGAAATACTTTTTATCCTTTAAATCAGTGTAATTTTCAAGGAATAAAAACACGACACAATTCTTCTGAAAGTCCATTCCAACGTTAGTATGTACCCCAGAATTATCAGAAGAAGTGTCTGAAACTTTATTTGTCATGTGTCCCTGCAAAATTTATATGCAAGAAGACACGAATTCTTTTATAAATAGGTCTTGTGGTTTCTTTCATACGTGAATAGTAGCGATGATCTTGAAGATCATCAATAATTATTTCTCATCCTCATCAGGAGTAGGTGTAATAAGACGTTGTGCATTCACCTTTAAAGCTACAGCAATCATTCGAAGAGTTTCGATAGAAGGCTGAGAAGAATTTGTACAATAGCTTGAAATCCGAGTTTTAGAAAGTCCAGTTAACTCACTCAATGCCGTTTGCGATACGTTCTTTTCCGCAAGAACTATCTTAATTCTGTTGTGAAGTATTTTCTCGTCTTTGTTCAATGTCTTAAATTTGGTGTCTAATATAGACAAATGTAGCCTTAATTGTCATACTCGAAACCCTTGAATTACTTGAACTAAAACACCTTAAATAGTATTTATTACAAAATAAAGTAAACTTTATTTGATTTAAGGTTAATTAATTTAATCTATTTTGTACTTTTGGTTCAAGTGAAATATTTGAGCCATGCAGAAAAAAACTCCCAAAAAATTAATCATTCAATTGATAAAAGACGATTTAAGACATCAACATACCGTTTTAGGTTTAAACCTATTAGGGTTCGACCATGATAATGGCATGTTGGATATTTGTCGTGCCGTTTTCTCCCTAATGGAATTGAATTTGAATGATAGGCGATTGGACCATTTAACGGATGAGTATTGCGACCGTGCTTACCATGTAACGGAAATTGCATTCAATGACAATGAATCCTTTGAACGATTGGCAACCGAGATTTACAACTGGCTGGCTTTGGAGCGCAAGAAGTACATGAAACTGTTGAGTAAATCGTGAACGGTCGGAATTGCCGTTTACTTCATTTTTTTCTACTTGCCCCACCCATGCCGGGGCAACTACCTTTTTTTAATTGCTAAAACCATCATTTTGGATAATAAAAATCTACTTGCCCCACCATAGGCGGGGCATCCACGTTTTTTTTACCTTCTAAGTTTAAGAAATCGCCTAAAAAATATTACTTGCCCCACTTGGGGTGGTGCATCTAACTTTTTATTACGCTAAAAAAGGTCTGATTTGAATAAAATCATAACTGCCCACCAAAAGGTGGGCAACTAATTTTTTATTATCCCTTTGAACCGAAAAACGGTCTAAAAAATGCTAACTGCCCACTTAAAGGTGGGCAACTAACTTTTTATTATCCTTTAAACCGAAATTTTGACCGAATAAAATCGTAACTGCCCACTAAATGGTGGGCAACTAATTTTTTATTGGTTTGGCATCTTCGTTAATTCTTCCAGTTCGTTCATCTTTTTCCGATTCGACGGCACAAGAACTAGTTGGGTCAGTTGAGGTTATTTGAGTTGAATCCGATCTAATTCGATCTAATTCGAAAACGAGATTGATTCGTCGATTGAAAACAAAAACTAGTCTAGTCGGAAAGAAAGATTCGTAGAAATCAATCCGAGTTGAAACCGAGTAGAAATCAAGTCGATTTAAATAATGTAAATCATTCGTCTATTGAAAAGTAAAGTTTGGCAAGTCGGATCAATCGGTTCGTCAAGTCGGAAAGAAAGATTGGTCGAAATGGATTCTTGTAAGATTCGACTCAAACCGACTTAAAATGTAGTCTGCTGTAAAGAACTGCAACGATTCGTCTATCGAAAATTAAAGTTAAGCAAGTCGGATCAATGAATTTGTCATGTCGAAAAGAAAGATTCGTCGAAACCATTTCGAGTAAAAACCGAGTCGAAATCTCCTCACCTTAAAAACAGGAATTGATTCGTCTATCGAAATTAAAAGTTAGTCTAGTCGGACGGTAAAAGTGGTCTAGTCGAAACAAAAGATTCGTCGAAAGCGATCCGAGTAAGAATCTTTAAGAAATAGAGTCGGATAGTCGAAAGGGGTCGGCTCTAAAAATGCGAATGGAGTAAGACAGGCGTCATTACTCCATTCACTAATCAACCTAACCTAACCACCTAAATCAGGCGCAAGATATTCAGTTTTTCTTAAAACTCAAACGTTAGCTTAAATTTTCAGCCGTATTCATTCCCTTTAGCGTGTTTGTGTAACATGGTGTACAATGGTGTAATGTTGCAATGCAATGGTGTAAAGTACAACCGCCCATGGTGTAGCATGGAATTTTACGCGTTTTTCAAATAAATTCGGAAATTTCATAAAAAATGACCTGATTATTACCTGTTACATCACATGAAATTAGCTAATTCAGACATGGGGTAACCTTGTGCAACTTGAGTTTTTATTGACGTTCATGAATTTTCACCACAATTTTGTAAGATTTTGCCTTAGGAATGCGTTATAAGGTTATGGAAGCAAATTACCCACCTGAAGAGCTGTTTCAAAAAGCCTATGGACGTTTTTACCAATCGTTGAAACGTCGGTATTTACAGAGCATCGAGAAAGCAGTAGACAAAGACTACGCAAGCGTTTATTTCAAACGTGCGTTGTTCCTGGAAAATCAAAACATTCCAATTTATTCGGTGTTTTATCATTCATTGGTTTACACATTCAGACATCATAAGAAAGTGGGTGAAGCTAATCCGTTAGAATTAACTCTTTCAAGTCTTTCACCCATTCGGGACATGGCTTCAAACATTCTTGAACAAACCTTTATTATCAACGCTTCCATTTCCGAATGTTTGTATCAATTGAACTGGCTTTACCTTCAAGCAATTGAAGAGAAGAATGTCTCCATTTTGGAGTTGATAGATACTGAACGACGGTTATTGAAATACAGTGAAGAAAAAGTGGTTTTGCTTTTAGCATTGGATCAGGTGATCCAAGAACTCACCAACGAGTTTTCCGAGAATCAGGAAGACACAGTAGAAGTGATTTCAACTGATCTTCTCACTATTAATCAACAAGCGTATGAATCCAAATTCACCCGTTCTCAACAAGTCTTGATCGCTTATTACATTTCGCAGTTAATTGGAGTGAAACAGAAGAAGAATGTAAGCAGATGTGCTGATGCGCTTCATTCGTTTTTAGGGATTCCTTACACTCAAATCACTTATTCGGAATTGTATAAAAAACTACTCCATCCATTGACCTTTTCAAGCGAAAAAGCGACACTTCAAAATCTACTCGTTGTTCGATCCTTTTTCGAGAATTTAGGTTCTGTTTCTGCAACAGCTTTGATTGATTCCGATATTGAAAACGTTAAAAAGGGACTTGAATAAACGCCAATTTTGATCCTTTAAAGTCCTTTTCGGGCTTCAAATGTTAAAACTTAGAAAAAGTTCGTTTTTTGGAGTACCCCAATGTTTTTTTGTTGCTTGTTTCTGCATTAAACTTGTATTATATCTAAAGTTAAAGTCCATCTTTTTGATGGGTTTAAAGATTAAAAGAATAAAGATCAATCATTAAAAAACACCTTTAATCATGGAAACAGTAGTTAAGCTCGCAATTGAAAGAATGAGCGAGGAAATTGAAAGATTGAAACAAACTGTTGGAGAACAGCAAAAACGCATTTCTGAACTGGAAAGAAACAGAAGCCGCAGTATGGTTGTTGAACCCATCACACCTAAAAACGAAGATGAATTACTCAACAATGAGCAAGTAAAAAGCATCTTGAAAATTGGCAAAAACTCTTTAATCAAATTGGTACGTGAGGGTGTTCTTGTTGCCATTCGGATCAATGAACGAAGTGTTCGTTTTTCCCGCAGTGCAATCATGGAATACATTCAACGAAAGCAAGCATCAGCATCGATGTAACCACCAAAAGAAAAGTGACCTCAAATCGGGGTCACTTTTTTGTTTTAGCTTATACCAAATCAAATGGGAAATAATCTCTATTCTCCACAACTTGTCGTTTTAGTTCTTTCATAAAACGAGCAGCGTTATCAATCATTGAAATTTTATTGTATTTGAAAATCGTACTGGAATCTGAAACATTGAATTCGGGTGCTGAAATAGAATTGGTATGCCCCGTTATTTTGCTTAATACCGTAATCGGAACGAAATTGATCAGATTTGTAATGAATGACCTGCGCCCAACGTGAGAAGAAACATAATCGCACACCCGTTTCGTTTCGAATTGTTTCTTACCCTCAGAATTGGTAAAGGATAGTGTGATTTCGTTCGTGAATTCGCATTGCTCTGCAATAACTTTTGCAAGATCGTTAAACGTTGATTCACTCATTTTATATGCTATTTTCCCTCCATTTGCATCAATTGCATCTTGCAACGGTTTTAGAATCGGTACAACCACTTCCGTATCGGTTTTGGTGGAGAAATAACGAGCGTAGTTAAACGATAGTTCATTTTTCGAGTACTTGTTGCTCGGAATGATTTTGTGAACGTCCGATCTTCTGCAACCCGTAAAAAGGAGCGTAAGTAAAATCAGTTTTGCGTTGTTCAATTCTTCGGTTGGTGGGTTGTATTCAATAATCCGTTGGATTTGCTCTAAATCGAAGTAAATCTTATCCTCAGTTACCAATCGAACTTTGTCCGTGGGGTGGAGTTCCGTGGTCGGATTGAAAACTACTATTTTGAACTTACGAGCGATTCGTTTCAATACTGCTCTAAAATCCTTGTAAACACTCCAAACTGTATTGATTCTATTCGACCGAACCCGAATGGTATCAATAAAGCTATTGTACAACTCTTCATCAATTTCATTGCTATAAAGTTGTTTTCCGATTTTGGTTTCAAACTCAATCAACCGATTTCGAAGCGTTGAATAATTATCCTTCGTTTTCTTTTTGATACTGGAATCGTTCAAAACATAATCATTGATGAACTCAACAATCCGAACCCGTGTTACAGTTGCACGATCATCTTTCTTTTTGATCTTAACGTC
Source organism: uncultured Flavobacteriales bacterium (assembly GCA_946478775.1). The sequence continues at coordinate 23,907 of CAMLDR010000010.1, read as the reverse complement.
CAATTCTTGTTTCAAACGTTCGGGTGTTACTGTTTCGGTTGTGATCAAATAGTTGAAAATATCCGTTGCTTGTTTTTCAAGCTGACCGAGTATTGCTCGCTTTGTTTTATCCTTGGGTAACTTTTGTTCTAAATCCCATTCGGATTTATTAACTTTAACTCCTGTATAATAACGCAGTGGTTTATACACGAATGTTTGTTTCAAAGCATCGAATTCTTTGTAACCGAAGTTCATAATTGCTAATACTGGAATTTCACCCTCAACCCCAGTTTTTAGTATGAAATTGATCTTTAATTTCATGGTGTTCGTTTTATGGTTGATCCAAACATATAAGCAATAACCCACAGTTAGGGTACTAAAAAGGGTTGGAATATTGAGAGCTTGACCCCAATTTCCCCTAGAATCCTACATGTTCCTAACATCATAACGAAATCGCTGATTCCTTTATTGTGATTGGGTTTCAAGGATTTTAAAGGAATTTCAGAAAATTAACGATACTTCTCCAAAGGGGGAAACGAGAGAACTCCAAACTAATTAAGGATGTCCTTCATGCTCCGATTTCGTCTCCTTCGTTTCCGGGGCCTTGGTACCGAAATTGCGCAGATTATAAGTTACCGTGAACATAAAATAGCGGTTCAGTACATTCGATTTCACATCTTCGATGTAGGATTCCGTTACGTTTCGTGAAATGCTGTTGTTGTTATTCAGGATGTCGAATACGGAAACGCGCAGTTCCAGTTGTTTCTGCTTTAAGAGTTTGTAACCGATCCCGCCATTCCAAAGCATGATGGTTTGGTTGAAGCCCGATCCCAGACCGGCGAATGCATTTACCGAATAAGTACTGTTGATCACCAGGCGTTCTTTGATAATCCAGTTGAAACGGGCATTCGCATTGTGTACGAAGTATTCGTTGGATGCCACATTCTGTCGGGTATTCACCACATTGTTGTAATTCAGCGTGTAGCCAAGCGTGAAATCCAGGTTTTCACTGATATTGCTCGAAATGGTCAAACCTCCGTTCGCATTGGAAGTCTTCGCTTTGTTCTCTACATTGTTGATCAAACCGGGAGCAACCGTATAAGCCCCACCGAGGTAGAAATTCAGGTTCAGTTTCAGCTTCGTTAAGGAGAAACCATACGAAATGGTGGAGCGTGCATTGTAACTTCCGGGCAGGTTCACCGGCTGACGGAACTGTGCCCCGCGCTGCAGCACCACATTCCCGTTCACCACCGTATCGTTCGTTGCGATGATGGTTGCATTCGAAATGTAATTCTGGTTCATCTCACCACCGAAGAAGATATTGAAATTCCGTGCTTTCTGCACATTTGTGTGATTGAACCGGCCGAATACGCGGTGATTGAATTGCTGCTTTAAATCCGGATTACCTGAAGACAAAGACAGCGGATTGGAGTTGTCGATGACATTCTGCAGCTGGTCGATGGTTGGGTTTCTCGTTCCCGCGCGGTAAGCAAGCATCACGCTCTTCGACTTAGTGAATTCATATTTGAAGCGCGCATTGGGAAGGAGTGAATTGAACGTTAGATTCACATCCCGATCAGTCGGGAATTGCTGCTCATTCATCAATAAGGTATTCTGGTAGCCAAGCCCCAGCTGGAAACTCACTTTATTTTTCTGAAAGCGGAAATTCGTTCCTCCCTCCTGCACAATTGTCTGGTTCGCGAACACATTGGAAAGCGTGGTATCCATGTAATCATACGAATTCGTGATCGAATCAAAATTGTAAGTACGCTTGTCTGCATTGCTCACCGTGTAGGCCGGTGCATAATAAAACTCGCTCGACCAGGTTTTGCTCAAAGGTTCCGTAAACGAAAAACGCCCGTTCACCCCGTAACCATTCGCATTGTTATCCGCATCCTGGTTAATCGCCGCCAAAGAATCCTGGCCGAATTCATCGTAATAGTACGACAGGGAATTCTGGCCGTTATCTCCTTCTTTCAGGTTGTAAGTTCCGGTAATGTTTGCCGAAAAAGTACGTCTCGGTTTCGCAAAGCGGTGGCGCCACAAAACACTCGTGCTCGCATTCAATCCATTCGTTTCGCTAAAGGTATTGTTATTGATGCTGTTGATCAGCGCACTCGATCCGTCTGTCGTTGTTCCGATCGTGTTTTGATCGCGGTTGTTTCCCTGGTAGCTCACTCTCGGATTAATGACCAAAGAGTTCATCGAATCCAGCGCAATGTCGAACTTGAAATTCAGGCGGTGGTTGGCGTTCTTCATCGTAGACAAAAAGTCCTCGTTGTAAAGCTGCCCGGAAGTGGTAGAAAGCACATAGGTTCGACTGGTTTGCTGTGAATTCTTCGTATTCGACTGGTTGAAGAAGTAACTTCCCGTCACCTTCGTGTTGTTCTTCTTGCCCCACACATCAGAATAGTTCAATCCCAAACCGTGCGAGGTGCTAATCCCGTTTTGCTGCGACACCATGTAATTCTCGTTGTCGTTCCCTCCACGCCTGCCTCTACCCTGCTGGCCTGCAGAAGTAGATCCGGTAACACCTAGTATATCGTCGGTAGAAAAGTTCTGCTGGTTCACGTTATTCGACATGCCCACAATGGAAAACCTGCGTGTTCCCTTGAAGAAATTCACGTTCGCCCCGGCAATGTATAAATCGTTCGGAGTTCCGTAACCGGCATAGATCTTCCCGAACTGTCCGTTGTTCTTCCCCGGTTTGGTCACAATATTCAAAGCCTTTGCCTCATTCCCGTCGGAGATTCCCGTAAACTTTGCCTGGTCGCTCGCCTGGTCGTATACCTGGATCTTCGAAACGATTTCAGCAGGAAGGTTCTTCAAGGCCGCTGCTGCATCATCCCCAAAGAATTCCTGTCCGTCGATCATGACTCTCGTAATCTCTTCGCCCTGCGCCTTCACTACTCCGTTCTCCAAAGTAATTCCGGGCATCTTTGTGATGAGGTCCTGCACCGTTGCATCCGGGTTCGTTTTATAAGCGTCTGCATTGTACTGCGTCGTATCGCCTTTCTGTTCCACCCGCACTGCAGTAGCTTCCACGGTTACTTCTTCCAGCTGAGTATCCGTCTTCAACGACACATTCAGCAGGGTTTTCCCTTCGGGCAATTCGATGTTTTTAAATTGATCCACATATTCGAATAAAGCCACTTTCAGGAGGTAATTTCCCGGAGTAAGGTTTGTAAAAGTATACATCCCGTTCTCATCTGTATTTGCGGCTGTAACCACGGAAGAATCCACAGGAGAAAGCAGTGTCACGCGCGCATCCATCAAGGGTTCGGAAGTTTTGGAATCGGTGATCTTACCGGAAAGTTCGGTTTGTGCGGAGCTGTTGAAAGAAAAGATTAGTGTGGTGATGAAAAGAGAAAGTATGACGCGAATCTGCATAAAATGGGTCTGTTTACTTGTTTTGATTGATTCGGGGGTAAAAGGTTTAGTTTACACCGAAAAATCCGGGTGGGAATAGCAAAAACCGTGCCCCTGATAATACACAAAGGCTTTACCAAAAATGCACAGATTTTTTGAGGCGCTTACCAGTCGCCTATAGCTTTAGCGGGCACAAGCTTCAGCGTAAGCATTAGGCTCGCTTATAATCTGCACATCTGCGGGAAAGAAAAACAGGAATGAACATCACTAAAAGCGGTAGAAAAAACGTATTTTTAGATTCTTAAATCAATCCATGAAAATATTCGCCTTTATTCTTTTCTTGTTCCTATCGCTGAGTTCCAAAGCTCAATTCGATACGCTGGCACGTACGGATTATGTGGTTCGGGACATGATCGTCTTTGACAATAAACTCTTTATCGGAGGACATTTCAACAGCATCCAGGACACGATTGTCAGTTACTGGAGTGCTTATTTTGACGACGGCCAATTTGTAGGTCATACGAACCCGATTGGAGGTGGTGGTGTAGTTGAGTTTGCCGTTTTCGATCAAGAACTCTATGCGGTTGGGGACTGGAATTTTCCTTTGGGAGTAAATACCGGTGTGGTCAAATGGAACGGCACCACCTGGGTGATGGAAGGCGGACCAAGTTCACCACATTCCAATATCGTGGTCATTGACAATTATTTGTATGTGATGGATCACAACGGCCTGATCCGGCGAAAAGCAGCAGGCGGAACTTTTGAAGTTTTTAAGGACTTAACTTCCGAACCGGATTTATACATTACGGAAGCTGTCAATTACCAGGGGCAACTTTGCATCATGGGTATGTTCCAGGAACTGGAAGGACTTCCGTTGCGGAATATTGCCAAGTGGAACGGCACAACCTGGGAAGGACTCGGCACAGGTATGAGTGAACACGCCTGGAAAGCACTGTTTTTCCAGAATGAATTCTATGTTGCCGGGAATTTCGATAACTCTATTCTTCCTGCTGCACGCATTGCCAAATGGAATGGTGCTTCCTGGGCGGATGTAGGGATGAGTATTACCGGATCAAGTCCGAATGGAATATACACGCTCATTCCATGGGAAAACCGGCTTTTTGCGTTCGGTGATTTTGATGGAATAGGTAACCAGCCTGCAGACGACATTGCCGCCTGGGACGGTCAGCAATGGACTCCTTACTTCGTGCCTCATGTTGAAACGATCCTGAACACAGGTGTTGTATACAACGGCCGTCTTTATTTCAGCGGATGGGATGGCGTGGGTGCTTCCACTATTTACGGTTATTCCGGTCTTTTATCCCTGCAGGAATCCACAGCTGAAAATACGGTGATCTATCCGAATCCTTCAACCGGGATTTTTACAATCAAAAATTCAAGCAGCGAAACTTATAAAGTGCAGAACGTCACGGGGCAACTGATTTTGTCGGGAAACTCTCAAACGATTGATCTTTCAGCACATGAAAGCGGGGTTTATTTCCTCCGTTTTGAAACAGGGTTTACCATCAAACTGATCAAAGATTAAATGAAACAACTTGCCCTCATTGTCCTGCTTCTTTTCGTCAGCGCAGGAAGTTTGTATGCACAAAAAAACCTGTTGATCGCAAGCATTCTGCAGGAAGGAACCAACGCACCTGCGTCCGGAGTGGAAATCCGTATAGCGGGTCTGTTTAAGGAACCCTTAACGACTTTCACTACCGGTCCCGACGGGGAGATCGAATACCGGACGAACCAAAAGGTATTGTACCTCGAGATCCGTTCCACCGACCTGAACTTCCAATCTACTTTTGAAAAGATAACCCTGGTCCCGAATGATACTTCCCGGATCTCCATTAAGCTTGCAGCGCGTGATCCCAAAGAGGTGAAACAGATTCAACAAGGTCTTCAAAAGCTGCCGATGGAAATAAATCAGCAACCATACACCTGTACCGATTATACGCAGCAAGACATCAACGTCCGCTTCATTGATTCCTGTCTCACCGCCAATCTCCACTACCCGGAAAAAGCCCGTGAAATGAATCTCAGGGATAAAGTACAAGTTAAATTCTTCGTGGACAAGAACGGAAAAGTGTGCAACATCGAATTGTCCAATCCTACTTATGCCATCCTGGAAGAGGAAATTCTGCGGGTGGTGTCTTCCCTATCCGATATGCCGATCGCTGTTTGTAAAGGGAAGAAGTTTCCGGCATTTTATGTGCTTCCTGTGAGTTTTGGGGAGGAGTAAGTTGTTTTTTACCGCAGAGAGAAGGTTATAGCAGATCAGGCGAGGTTGACAGCTATATTATTCAGAGCGCAGAGGGTAAAAAACAAAACAGATCTACCGTCCTAACATCTTTTCACGGATCACCTGCGGATCGTAATTGAAGTATTCCATCCCCATTTTATGGGCCAGGTCAGTATCCTACTTTTTTCCAAATCCAAAAGAGCGAGTACTGCTCGTGAAGACGAAGCATTACTTTAGCAAAAGTCAAATGCTGAGGTAGTAGGCAAAAACGCTTTTTTCCGCTTACCACTCAAACAGCCTTCCCCTTCGGACCGATTCACGCAAAGAAGGGATCAGGATCCCAAATGCAGACCACAGCAGTTTTACAAACGCTGCGGTCAATAGCACTTTCCGGAATCGGTTTACCGAAAGGAAAGGCCTTATGCTTCGACCGACCGGTATTTGTTCAAAGATCGATTTTCACCTCTATAGACGAATGGGAAATCCGTAAGCGGGAGATTTTGCTCCGCAGTAGCACTACTGGAAAAGAGAAGGTAATTCTTGTTGCGCAAAAGAGGATCTTTTACCAATCTTTGCGTCTCCGCGTAATTGGCAGTTTAAATGAACAGATCTACCGTCCTAACATCTTTTCACGGATCACCTGCGGATCGTAATTGAAGTATTCCATTCCCATTTTATGGGCGAGTTCTTTTGCCAGGTCTTCACTCTGTACTTTCTGAGGAAGTTTCGTGAGTTCTCTCTTCCCCCGGTAATTGCTCCCCATGATACAGACTGCGAACAAATAATCTGTGTAACTGGTAGACTGGGTGGAACGAGTATAAGCTGTGGTGGTCTTTTTCACCGGAACAACTGTTAAAATGCCGTACTTCCGGTAGTCGGTTGTTTTCCCGATCTTGATAAACCCGAGGTAAGCCGTATATTCCCGGAAAGTCTGCGTCTCCAGGTCCACCACCACGTGATTGGTTGTAAATGCAATAAACACCCCGGCCAAAAACAAGCCGATCCCAATGTACACATTCCCAAAGAAGGCCAAGGGCGACAATCCCATGAATATATAGCCCAGGATCACTACGTTGGAAGGAAATACTTTGCCGTTTCTAAAATGAAGGTCAATGGGTTGGTCGAGGGTATCCATGGTTGTTTTTTTTGGTGAAGGTAGGGATTTTTTGGGGTTGGAGTAATCTATAGCAGACTTCCAGTCGCTATCTATTTCATTAGGGGACTTTGACATGCACATTTATGAGCAACAAAACCGGACGTCTGGAAAATCCAACTGACTTCTTTAATCGGCAGAAAACGGGGCTAAAAATTGGTCTGTTTTGCCCAAAACCGCCTAAAACGGAGTGTTCAAAATATAACATTTTCATACTGTATCTATGCTTTATCTACGCTTTACCCATGCTTTACCCGTACGGAAGGTTTCGGGGAGGGAATTTTGATGGTTGAGGTGTTGTTTTTGGAGGGGTTGGGAGGTTACAGATATGGGAATCCAAAGTAGTCCGCCACGGCGGATCGATCGCTTCGGATTAAATGGGAATTTGGAGTTTCGGTTAAAAGCCGGATTACTTTTTATTGGTCTCCAAAACTTGTTTTAATGATCGCAGTAAGCTGTTCTCAAAATCTGCAATTATGCCTTTGCTCCAAAATGTTCCATAGAAGGGCACGTTGGAGTAAATACTAAAATCTGTTTTCAATCTTAATGTAGTAGCGTGTTTATTGATGCGCTTTAATTCATAGATGATCGAATGAAATTTAAGGCTTTTTCCTTTGAGTACGTGTTTCAAAGTAGGACTGGAACCCAGTGATGATTTATTTACATCCATGGCAAATACCAGTTCCTTGCAAGGAATTTCTTTGACCACTGATTCATGCAGTACAATTCCATTCTCAAAATATCCCAGACGTATATTTTCAGTCCGATTATAGGTTGATTTAATTGGTCTTGGAACACCCAAATAACTGAAGATCCCGGAGGCCTGTACCCCACTTAGATCGGGAATCGCATGCAAATTATTCCATACTACAGTATCGGGCAGGTTGATTTGAATTTCCCGGGCAAGTTCCATCCTGGTTTCCATTTTCGGAAACTGTTTTTCGATTTGTCCGAATAAGATCGGTAACAACAAAACTGAAACGGACAATTGATCTACAATATCATTTTCCGATCCTGTATCTCGCCGCTTCTTTTTTAAAACCATAAAAAGGATCACACTGACTACCACCGAAAAAAGAATGTAGGGCAATCCGATGATGAAAAAACAAATGAGGTCTTCCAATCCGGTAATAACCGCTGTGATTAAGTAAATAACAACGGACAATAGCGGAAAAAACACGGCAATGGGCCAAGTGGTGCGGTAACGGCTTTCCTTGTAAAAAAAAGGAATGAATCCAATGGCCATTGGAACAAGGATCAAATACGAAAGTGAATTGATTTCCATGACATCCCGCTCGCCTAAGAAGCGAATGAGCAATCCGTATATGGCGGATAAAATAAGGCCCAGATAGGTTTTCATCGAAGGGATTTCACCGAAGGTAGCGATAAAATTGATTTTGTAAGGTTGTGGTGATTCAACTTGTGTTTTGGTTTGTTTCGGGAAAGCACAGTTATGTCATCACGAAGTAGAAATACTCACAGTGTTCCCAATATATTGTTCATTGTCCGTTCAGTTTGAGGAAGTGTGAGAAATGATTAATTAAGCTTTTCCTACAATCATTTGCATACTAAAACATAAATCAATTCGCACATTAATTATTATTCCTATTAATGTAAATTTCTTTTCTCCTCGTATCCTCTTGAATTTTATTGATTAATCCAAATTGTTTCAAATATTCAGCAAACTTCTTATTCTCTTTGGTATTTATCAAAATAGTTCTCGTTTTAACTTTAGCAATTTTTGATTTATCACCAACAAACAATCTAATTAAATTCAAATAATTATCTTCACTTATATTATATCCGGAACTAGCTATTGAATTGAAAAATGGTATTTGATTAATAAAGTTCAATCTCTCCATTGTTTTAAGCAGCAAATCAATAGAACTAAAATCTCCACACCTTTCTATAGCGAGTTTTATCCAACCTGCTTCCTCTCTATTAAATTCCTGAATGATTCGAATATTCTCAATTAATACAATGTATAAGAATCTTTTTGTAAAACTTGGGTTTTTAAGCACATATAGATATTCTTCTTTGGAGTAATAAAAAAGGTCCAATTGATTTATTTCTAAAATTTGATTTTGGAATTTTGAAGCATAATATAAATGTATCTTTTCACTGATATGTAATCTCTTTAATGTATTGTATAGTTCTACATTAAATTGAAAATATTCAATATCAATTATTGTTTTGATATTTTCAACTTTAGTGTTATCAACAATCAAAGTCGGAGCAATATAATAACCATACTTTCTAAGCAATATAATTAGACAATCTCTTTGGATATCTAACAATAATACATGTCCAATCAATTTGTCTATTTTGGCCCGTTCAACATTTAACTTTTCGACTTGAATCAATCTTCGAAGCCATTCAATATCATTCAATAAAACTAAAAGATCATCATCTAGTTTATCAAAAGTATCAAAGTAATGTAACAAATTTGTCCATTTACTTGATATCCAACCGTGTTTAATGAGGTCACTCCAATAATCAGTAGATATAATATTTACAAAATCAAGCTTTTCAGGATTAACTAATTCTATAATACTTTTCTTAACAGAGTCATTTAACTCGTTATGGTTTAATAATTTTAAAACAATCACTTTATCTTCCTTCCAATTCGATTTTTCTTGATGATAAGGGATCAGGACTTCTTCTATAAAGATATTTATGTCCTCTTCAATATAATCTTTTAAGTGATTTAATTCAGAACTAATAATAGAAGAATATGATAAATCACTACTAAAATCTTTACTGAATAATTTGATAATTGATTGAGTATTTTCAAGGTTCAACTCAAAAGCGTGAATATCATAAATTGCTTCAATCAATTCGTTTTTCACCTCCGACCTAAAAGATTTCAATTTAACATTTAAAGACATCAACGCATTTTTTATTTTCTGAACTCCTACCTTATTTAATTTTATAGGCTTAAAAGAGTCAATAAAATTTTCACTTTCATTAATAAATTCAGTAAAAACGCCACCTAGGTTTTGATTATCTAAAACTTCTAAATCAGAGCTTAAGAGAAATGAAGGTAGGAATTTATCTATATTCAATCCTGATTGAATCGCAATCAAAATAAAATCATTCCAAAACAGTAATAATTGTGTTGTAAACTCTCTTTTTGAATTACAAACATCATAATACTTGATCACAAAATCTAACCCTACCTTAGAATTAATCTTCATAATATCATAAGTAGGGATCAATTTATTACGATGCTCATTATGTTTCAAAACAAAGTTGAATACCTCAAAATTTAACACTGATAATGATCCCCAGTCATCAGAAAACAATTCGTTCACAATACTTTGAATGTCATCTAACTTCGTGTCAAATTTCAAACCAAGATTCTTTTTAATTGAAAACACAAATTCACGATCATTTGGAGATAATGAACCTTCATGCATAATCGAAATCCAATATTTATAATCTGGAGTGATATACCCTTTGGTAAGCATAATCTGAATAAAATCATATTTGAATTGGTCAGATTGCAATTTTTGACTATCAAATCCATAGTCTTTATCATTAAATAACTTTTGACCAGATACCAGCTTTGAAAATGGAAAAGAATCAACTCTTGCTAATTCAGATTTAAGATTGGCTTTATGTTTTTCAAGAAGTTTTATAGCTTGATTTGCTTTATTATCTATTATTTGTAATCTATTCAAATAACCAAAATTTGAATTAACCTCTTCTTCAACATCAGAAAATCTATATGTATAACCTTTCTTAGAAGTCAATCCATTTTTTATAACAAGTTCAAAATTCTCGTCATTCAAAAGTGATTTAATAGGAAGTTGTTTTCCATTAAGCAATAATAAATCTTCTTCATCCAATTTTTTTAAAAAACCCATTATATACTGCTCTCGCAGTTCATCAATGCTAACTTTTTCTTCATTTTGAATTGATTCTAATTCATCTTCAATTTCATCAATCTGATCTGAAATATTTTCTTTTTTCTTATTGATAATTTCCTGTCTTTTATCAAATATTTTTTGCAACTCGGAATTACCACTATGCATTTTTTCAAAGTCCGATGGAAAAATATTTTTATAGGTTATTATTGCTAGCAGCTTTTCAGGATCCAACTCTTTACTTCCTGTAACAGTTTTATATACTAAATATTCATTAGATATATTAACAATTGTGCGCATATCATCAATGCATAAAGAAGCAATCTGAATTACTTCTCTTAATTTATTATTGTAATATGGTTCAATGTCTTTTATAAAAGATTCAAATTTATCTTTTGAATTCAAATGATTTATATATGGAACTACAGGAATGATAATATCAAAAAACTTATTCTTGTCTTTCTCTCTCTCAAAGACAGATTCTTTTAAAGAATAAAGGAATCTTATACTTCTATTTGAAGTATCTGGATTATATCTTAAAATATTATTTATTTCTCTTAATTTTTCAAAAAGCTTGTGATTTTCCAACCTATCAATATCCTCTAAGATTACAATATTGTAATTCGAATTTTTAAACAATTTTACAATTTGGAATAAATGTGTATTCAACATAGAAATTTTTTCTCCTTGAGAAATTTCTAATGATATAGGTTGAATATCAATTTTTGCCGTTTTTACTTTTAGCAATAATTTAAAAAGAAAAAACATAAACCATCCGGAGGATATTAAAAACCCTATAGAGGATATTATTACTACAATTGTCGAAAACAAAAAGTAATTTTCCTCGTCAAGTCCAAGCCATTTCCCTAAGTTACGAGAAGACCAAAGTGCTTTAAATGACGCAAATAAGACAAACAAACTAATAATTGAAATAAATAACTTTTTTTCAAAACTTATCTTATCTAAGATCGAGTTACTTTCGCTTTCCCAATTTTCTGATTGATACAAAAACTGTTGCAATAAACTAATCTCTAATTCAATTTGTTCATTATTCATATCAGTTGTAATACCGAAAACTCTAGAGTTTCTCTTATTAGAGTTTGCGGTAATATCATTTTCAGTAAAATTAAATGCCGCTAATGATATTCTTATTGGCTTAAATTCTTTATGTTTCTTAAGGAATGTTTCAATAACACTACTTTTCCCAGACCCATAACCACCAGTTAAAGCAATATTATAATTTTTCTGTTCATCAAGTGCACTTTTTAGCAGCTTACAATAAAAATCGCCGTTCTCAGCTTGATCTGTAGGTGTTAAACTTCTCAATTTGATTCTTTCAGATTCATTGTCGATTTTGTTAGATATTCCTATAGACATTTGAGAGTAGTAGTTAGTGTTTTTAAATAGTAGTTACTACAACAAAGTTACCATTTTTTTATTTCATAACCACATCAATACAAAAACTGTTAACAAACTATAAATCAATAAACTAAAGACAACTTAAAACTTAGTCTTTCGTCTATAGAGCGGTTATATTATTACTACTAAATGAAAGATCTTGACTTCGCTCTTATTTCCTTAGCTAAATTTCTGAATGGTACTCCCTCAGAAAAAAGAACAATCATTCAAGAACAATTGAATTTTGATCCCGATAGACCTTTTCCGTATCAAGCAGCCAAATGGGCTATCATTAAGTATATCCTGGCGGGAGGAAACCAATCAATTATTGATAATGGTATTAAACGCATCAAAGACAAAACTCCAGATACTGACTGGAAAAAAAGAGATCATAAATATTCAATCGAGTCTCTTGAGTTATTTAAAAAGATGCCCCTTCCTCCATTCGTAAAAAACTTCCCCATGGAAAATATTTTAACTGATGCTCAGTTTTTACCCATTCACAATATAAATATCAAAATCTCACCAAATGCTATTTTTAGAATAGAACACGAGGGACAGAAATACATTGGCGCTTTTAAATTACACATTGCTAAAACGGATCCTTTTAATAACCAACAATCGGCCTTAGTTGCGCAGCTACTTAACCAATTCCTAAGTAATTTTGTTGTAAAGGAGGATGAAATTGTTGATCCCAGGCTTTGTATCTGTGTTGACCCATTCGCACAAACGATCATCAATGCCTCACATAAAATGGCATTAGATATGAAACAACTAAAAGTAATTTGCGATGAGATTCATCAAATTAGTAATACTAACAATGACTCCTTAGGTAATTGGGGGGTTGCCTAAAAAACCCGCCCCGGCTCCGCCCTCTTCAACCGCTTCTTAATCTTCCGCGGAAATTCATCCATCTCTTTCAAACGGTTTGGGAACAGCTTTTTCAGATCGTGGTAAAAATTATTTAGTCCATCGGCTGAGACGAAATAGGCAGCCGTTTGCCCGTTCCGGAAATAATACGCAGTGCCGCCCTTGACCGAATAGCGGTATATGGCCGTCCATTCATCTGGCCGGATGCGCATGCGGTGGTCCTTCTTCCGAAAGAGGAGACTGTATTTGCGCAGTGGCTTGTGGAACTCCAGGACTTCGTTTCGATAAATCACACGGATGAACGTATACATGGTCAATTCATAGATCACGTACAAGAGCACGATCCCGGCGATCAGCGAAGCAACACTCCCCTTCTCGGTGAAACCGGTAAAAAACAATACCGGGAATAGGCAGAAAAGGAAGGCGTTAATCCCAATCGTCCAGGCGTTGTTCCAGGTTTTGATCTCATGCTGTTGTTCCACTGTTCAAAAATAAACTAATTAAAACACGTAGGTACGCGATTAATCGGTAATAATTTAGAAAACTCACCAAGCTATTATAAACTCTAAAAACTATGTGCCTACTGTGTGCTATGTGGTTCATTTTACCACATAGAACCATAGAACACATAGTAAATATTCAGTTTGAAGTTTGGATTGTTTTCTAAATAAGAACGTATTATTATTTTGGTGAGTTCAACCTTCTCTTCTTATCAATTACCTTCAGAACAGAAGACACCAAAATGACCACCATACTGCTTATCCAAACCCAATAACCAACAGCAATCCCGGTAAGGTAAGCAAAATGGATCGCGTCATGAGGCAAATAGATGATTCCTCCCCTCAGGAAACAAAGTGCTGAGAGGATTGCAAAAGAAGAAAAGAAAATGCTCGTAAGCGGGGATTTCTTAGTTGTGCACAGCGCCACGATAAAAAACGGATTGGCAAACCACGCCAGAGCTAATCCTTTTTCAGAGAACGCCTGGATCCATCCCAATACCAGCATAACGGGTCCCTGTCCAAATTCAGCAGGGCTTAACGATGTAGCGTAAACCGGCAAAAAGAAAGCCAGCACATACAAAATCAAAGAAACAATCCACAGGTATTTTTTCATCACTTAGGTTCAGTTCGGAGTTAAAAGTACGCATAAAACAAAGCAGACACGAGATTAATCGGGGACCTTGGTGAATCGCTCCGCCCATTGAATCTCCTCCGGTAATTCCTGGTTGGAGAATTCAATGTGAATGACCCGGCGTTTTTGATTGTTTGTCGTTCGGGAAGAACTATGGAGCAATAAAGGTTTGATAATCATGATCCCGCCTTTCGAAACAGCACAGACTGCTTCCTTTTCCGTATTCCAGTCGATTGTTTCCGGTCTGTAGATCTGTTTCCGGTGCGAACCCGGAACTACTTTCAAAGCACCGTTGTGTTCATTCGTATCATCCAAATGAATGCGAATCGTGAAGCCGTTTTCCAAAATGGACAAGGGCGGCTGAACCGCGAATTAATTTTGCTTCACGGTCCATGGACCAAAACCAGGGAGTTCTTTCTTTTGATCTACCGAGATGGTCAAATCCTGGTGATAAGAAACATACCAATTGGAACCTTCGGGTTTGTCGAAATAAATGCTTTTTACCGCAAAATAATCCGGTCCGAATAATTCAAGGATCACCTGTTTTAGCTTCTCATTAAAAATCAAGGGAATGGTTTCCGGAATTTCCTTCAAAAACTGACGGATCGCAAACAGTCCTTCCGACTTGCGAAAGGTTTCCTTATTGGAATCTGCCCGGTCAATGGTTTCCAATAACTGATTTACTTCTTCAGATGAATAAATGTTATCCATTATTCCGAAACCGGTTTCAATTAAGTTTTGATGGAAATTCATGATATCATTCGGTTGAATCGGTAAAACCCCGGTGGGCACGTCCCGTACGTACGGGACGTCCCTACCATTATTGTACAATTATAATTTACAGATTCTCGAAGAAATCATTCCCTTTATCATCCGTAATAATAAACGCCGGGAAATCCTTGATGGTGATCTTTCTCACGGCTTCCATTCCCATGTCTTCAAAGTCGACCAATTCCACGGAAAGAATGTTTTCTTTCGCCAGGATCGCAGCAGGGCCGCCAACAGATCCGAGGTAGAATCCGCCGTGTTTTTTACAGGCATTCGTCACGTCTTTCGAACGGTTTCCTTTTGCCAGCATGATCATACTTCCGCCCATGCTCTGGAATAAGTCCACGTATGAATCCATACGACCGGCCGTTGTAGGACCAAAACTTCCCGAAGGCATTCCTTCCGGTGTTTTCGCAGGTCCCGCATAATAAACCGGGTGATTTTTAAAGTATTCCGGCATCGGTTCGCCGGCATCCAACATGTCTTTGATGCGTGCATGTGCTGCGTCGCGGGCCACAATCAGTGTTCCGTTGAGCTTCAAGCGCGTTTTGATCGGGTATTTGGACAACTCAGCCAATACTTCAGCCATGGGTCTGTCGAGGTCAATGCTCACAGGCGGCTCCAAATGCGGTGGAACTTCCGGCAGTAAACGGCGCGGATTTTTCTCCAGCTGTTCTACAAATAAACCGTCTTTGGTAATCTTTGCTTTGATGTTTCTGTCGGCAGAACAAGAAACTCCCAATCCAACCGGACAGGAAGCAGCGTGGCGCGGCAAACGGATCACCCGTACATCGTGCGTAAAGTATTTTCCACCGAATTGAGCACCGATTGTACTCTCCTGGCAAATTTTATTGATGCGTTTTTCCCATTCCAGGTCACGGAAAGCCTGACCTCCCATGTTTCCTTCCGTAGGCAAATGATCATAATATCCGGCAGAAGCTTTTTTCACTGCAGCCAGGTTCGCTTCGGCAGAAGTACCGCCCACAACGAACGCCAAATGGTATGGCGGACAGGCAGAAGTACCCAGATCTTTTATTTTCTCTTTGATGAACTCTTCCAAAGAAGCGTCGTTCAATAAGGACTTCGTTTTTTGGTATAAGAAAGTCTTGTTGGCTGAACCGCCACCTTTCGCTAAGAACAGGAATTCGTATTTCGGTCCCTGGGCTGCGTAAATGTCGATCTGTGCAGGAAGATTGGAACCGGAGTTCTTTTCTTCGAACATATCTAAAGCGACAATTTGGGAATAACGCAGGTTCCGCTCCTGGTAAGTATTGTAAATTCCTTTGGAAAGGTACTCGGCATCATTGGCGCCGGTGTAAACGTCTTCTCCTTTTTTACCCACCACAATGGCCGTTCCGGTATCCTGGCAGGAAGGCAGTTGTCCTTCCGCAGCGATGGTTGCATTCTGTAAAAGATTGTATGCCACAAAACGGTCGTTGTCCGTTGCTTCCGGATCATCCAGGATCGCACGCAATTTCTCCAAATGGGAAGTTCGAAGGTAGAAAGAAACATCTGCCAGGGCCTCTTGAGCCAAAAATTCCAATCCCTTCGGATCGATGTTCAGCACTTCCCTGTTCCCGATTTGCTCAACGGTAACAAAGTCAGAAGATACTTTGCGGTATTCTGTTGTGTCCTTTTGGATAGGATACGGTTCCTGGTAAAAAAAGTCAGCCATAATCAGAGTATTATATTCATTTTTTCATCCTCGTTTGAAGATTGTTCTATCAAAAGTTAGTTTCAAGGTGCACTACCGCTTGTTGTCCTTGACCTAAAGCAATTTGTCATTGCTTTGCTCAGTCTTCACAAACTGCGTTTGCTCTTATCAAAAGCTTTGCTTTTTCTTATTCAGATGCAAAATTAATGAAAAAGCGTTTTTGGAGGTTGAAATCATTAATTCATAATCAATCTGAATTGGTCCTCCCCCTTAATCTCTCTTTCAGCAGGGGAAATTTTAAGCCCCCCTCCCTCTTGAGGGAGGACCGAGGAGGGAGACTCAATCGTCCTTCTCAAGGGAGGAATTGAATCGGCGTTCGGTTTTTAGACTAAGCGGAGTAAAATCTGATGTCTAAACAATTTGAATCCAAAAACCGCGTTTTTAACTACATTCGTAACAGATGAATTTATACTCCAACAAACAGAAATGGAAAATCGTGTTGCTGGTAATCGCATTGATCACGGTTGCTGCGTCTTTGTGGGTATCGAATTCAACGGTGCAAAAAGTATCCGACCGTGAGCGTTTGCGCGCCAAACAGTGGGCTGATGCGATCAAGAAAAAAGCGGAACTGGTCGAATTCACCGATCGCGCATTCCGTCAGCTGCGGGGATACGAACGCCGCAAGATCAAATTGTACCTCGACGCTACGAAAGAGATCTCGAAAGAACCTGCAGATATCAATTGTTTTCCCGATTACCGCTTCCCGATCAGTATTATTGATGAGAACAAGGATATCCCGGTGATTTTGGTGGATGACCGCAACCAGATTTCCAGTTATACCAATATTGATTTCGATACCGCTGATCTGCGTAAGGTTTCCCCGGAATCATCTCCTAAAGAACTGGTAAAAAAATACGAAGACAGCTTGTTGGCATTGACCGCCGTTTGGGAGAAAAACCATCCCCCGTTCCGCATTGAAGTGGTAAAGGGATTGACCATGACCTCTTTTTATACGGATACCAAACGCACCATTCAGCTGGAAAAAGAACGGGATTCTTTAATCAGTGCCTTCAACAAGGAGTTGATCTATGATTCCAAACTGATCCCGGTTATCCTGATGGACAAGAACAAGGATTCCTTAATTTCCAGTAATCTTCCAGGTGAAAAAACAACTCAAAAGAACCTAAAAAAAACACTTCATTCCCTTGAAATGGTGAATGAACCTATTGAAATCTCTTTTGGCGGTGACCGGGTGAACCTCCTGTATTTTGACAACTCGGGTGAACTCAAGCAGCTTCAGTTCTTTCCTTATATCCAGTTCCTGATCATCGGGTTGTTTATTTTCATCGGTTACCTGCTCTTCAGCACATTCAGAAAGGCAGAGCAAAACCAAGTGTGGGCCGGAATGGCAAAGGAAACAGCCCACCAGCTGGGAACCCCGCTTTCGTCCTTAATGGCCTGGATCCAGCTACTGGAAACTCAGGACGTGGACCAGAGCATCATTGCTGAAATGCAAAAAGACGTGGAGCGGTTGGATGTCGTTTCACAGCGTTTCTCCAAGATCGGATCGGAAACCCATTTAACGCAAAGCGATATCCGTCTTACCATCCAAAATGTGATGGATTACCTGCGTCCGCGCATTTCGCAAAAGGTAGAAATGACCACCCATTTTGAAGAAGAACCGGTGATGGTCAGCCACAATAAATCGCTGATGGAATGGGTGATGGAAAACATTATCCGCAATGCAGTAGACGCCATGGAATCGAAAGGGAAACTGGATGTCACGATAAAAACGGTTCCGGAACGCGTGTACATTGAAATTACCGATACCGGAAAAGGCTTACTGCCCAAGCAATTCAAATCGATCTTCGAACCGGGTTACACTACCAAGAAACGCGGCTGGGGACTCGGACTTTCGCTGGTGAAACGCATTGTAAAAGAGTACCACAAAGGAAAAGTGTATGTGGTGCATTCAGAGATTGGGAAAGGAACGACGATCCGGGTGAGTTTGCCATTGAAATAAAAATATGTGGTAGGGACGCGAGGCCTCGCGTCCCCACATATTTTATTCCCCACCTGTTTTATATTCCCACATCGATCCGGCCGCACATGAAATGTCCTTCCGGGCAGATTTTCCCGCCGTGTAATCCGCAAGGTCTGCAGATCAGGGGTTCTTTTGTTTCACGGATCTCGCTGTCATCCGAAAGTGGTCCGAAACCAAAACGCGGGACAGTAGCGCAGAAAAAAGCGGTAACCGGAGCGTTCACAGCCGTAGCCATGTGCAAAGGCCCCGAATCGTTCACAAAACAACGGGTTGCTTTTTCAAACAAAGCGCAGGATTCCAGTAAGTTTAATTTACCGGCCAGGTTATTTTCATCGGGCAACTCCGCCGCTTGCAGAATGCGCTGACACAATTCAAAATCGGCAGGGCCGCCAACCAGGTAAACGGTTCCTTTTTTCTTCAGGTTGTTTGCCAGTTCAATCCACTTCTTTTCGGGGAGCTGCTTTGTAAACCAAACAGATGCCGGTGCAAGGGTGTAAAAAGGGGAATGTGTATATGGGGCAACTTTTTCACGATCTTCATCGGAAGGAAAAACTGCAGGACGCACCAGCTTCTGTGCCCCGTGATGCGCAATGCATTCCAGGTTGCGTTCCACTTCGTGTTTCCCTTTCCCGATTTCGTGTTTGATCTTGATAGCGTAGCAAAAAGAAAACGGATTTTTATCAAACCCGACCTTCTTCTTCCCGCGTGAAAGAAAAGTGATCAATCCGGAACTTCCGAAACGCTGCAGGTTGATGACTTCATCATACCTTTTGGAACGGAATAACCCGATCAAACGCTTCATTTCTTTCCATTTCCCCTGTTTCTTATTGAAGGAAAATACTTCGTGAATGGCGGGATGGTTTTTCAGGATCGTTTCGTTGCCTTTCCGCACCAGTACATCCACTTCAGCTTCCGGATGCAGGCGTTTCAATTCGCTGATCACAGGAGTAGCCAGGATGACGTCTCCCAAAAAAGCTGTTTGTATGACTAAAAAGCGCTGCATGGAGTAAAAGTACAGATTTACTGTATTATATTACATCATTCAAACGAGGGATTGGTAAATTCCAAATCCAACAAGCCGATCTCGAAACGGTTTTGACTGATTTGCTCTCTTTCTTCCTTGGTGTTAACATAAGGTTTATTAGTATAGATCAATGATTGGTAAATGGATGGCAGCTTGTTGTAAAACTGATGCTGATCTACAAAATTTGCAAACATCCAAGGTGACATATTCCCCTTTCGAACTTCTTCCAAAAAAACAGGCTTCATGCGTTGATAAAAATCTTCATTTCCGGATGAATGAATTAATATAACCCAAACTACTGATTCTGCAAATTGAAGTTTCTTTTCTCCCGGGTACCCATAATTACGTGTGAAATATTCTAAATAAGCCTCATGTTTCCTGTTTAATGAGTCAATTCGAAAATGAATTTCTTTGTTTTCAGGATCAGCAGATAGTGCATCTCGTACTAGCCTATCTTCTTCACTTTGAACTTCAAAGATCTTATAAAGAGAATCTGCGTTTATAGGTCGCATTTTAGCCGCATTATCAAATCCTTCTTCTACGATGGCTATTTCGGACTCACTAAACCCCTTCATCAGTTTAACCGGTTGCAATTGATCCACATACCAAAGAGTTTTCATATCAAAAGAGGGAGATGACCAACATGTTTTCAATGATAGTGCTGACAGTGAATCGTTTCCCATCATTTTATAACAATAACTTTGTAACCGATAATCTTCACCATAGATCATTCCATACTTCTTCTTGACAACTTCCAGTTTTTGCAAACTTCCCGTATAGTTTGCATCTTTGATAGCTAACAAATATGCCTGATTGACTTCCTGCTTATAAAGAATGTGATCAAAAGAAGTGGATTGTGCGAAAGTAAAATAAATACTCAGCGCAAAAAAGGAGGTGATTAGTGTTTTCATCAGGAAGATTTTAGTTTTACTAATAATAAGCAGGATTTACGAAACTGTTACAAATCAATAGAAATCATTGGATGTGATTCTTTAATTTTTCTTCCAAAGGGAACCTTCTTTAACGACTTTACAGTAATAGCATCCGCTGTTTTCATGATCTATATTGTACCAGGTATGTTCTGCAAAAACTGTTTCACAATCGGTTCCTTTTGCGGCAAATCCTGCTTTGATCAAAAACCAGGGAAGTCGTTCCCTGAACCATTTTCTGAAGCGATACGGATGCTTATTCATTTGGATTGAACGCTTACATTTCTTCCCAGCGTTTTGAAGCGAACTCCGTTTTCCTGCACAACCGTAATGGTTAGATGCCCGCTTTTACTCACATTCAGATCGCGGACAGTTCCGCTTTTACCTTTATGTGTACCGGCAGTTACCATACAAAAGTCACCGTCTTTTAAAGTTATTTTTTCACCTTCATTCATGACCTTTCATTTTTACCTTCACAACTCCTTCTTTTATATAACCAATAAATATAAAAACCAAGCAAAACTATTGAAACAAAAAGAGCTGCATTATCAGTACTTTCCAAACCCAATTTGATTTCATTGTAATCCAAGGATTTATTTTCCCCTATTTTGATACCAACAGCCAAATATCTTCCACTTAAGTAATCAGCCAAATTCGGAATACTCAAATCGGAGTAAGTATAGATAATTACCTTATCTTGTATCTTTAGACTTCTCAATTGTTTCTCGATCGCTTTATTTTCATATCTGTCCAGCTCAAAAAACCGATCTACATTATCTAATTTTAATTTCCAATAATCACCATTGCCTTTGGTTCCTTCCTCGAGAGTAGGTTTAGAACTTAAAGAACCGATGTGTTGAATAATCTTGTGAGGATCGAAAGTCGCAAAGAATACTCTATTAATAGAGTACAAAACAAATAATGAAACAAATACTCCACAAGCAATCGCTTTCACTTTCATATTCTAATTCAAAATGGTTTAATTCATTCTATAAATTGAGACTTGGTTTTAATAAACCGGAACAAAAGCGATGAGGATCAACTGAATCAGGGCATAAGCAAATCCGATCGAACAAAGGACTAAAACCAGCCAGGTCAATCCTTTGGCCTTGTAATTATCCGGGAATCGTTTTACGCGTATGGCAGAGCTAACGGCATTGATAAAGGCTATCAATAGCAGCAGTGCAAATAAAATCGAAAACAAACTGACGCTGATCAAAGAAGCCGGCAACAATCCCAAAGCAATGGCAGCGGTTAAGAATCCTAAAGCCACCCAGGTCAACGGTTCCACCCTTGGTCTTTTCTTCATATAAACACTTGATTCCTCCTCGTTCGTATGATCTGTTTGTACCTGAGTTTGGTCCGTGGTTTCATTCGCAAGCGGCTGATCGGATGAAATGGGCCCATCCTGCACAGCAAGTTCAACCGGTACCTCGTTCAATGGTTCATTTTCTTCGGGTGCTGCGGAAACGTGAGTAGCAACTTGTTCTACTTGTTCTTTCGAAGAATACTTTTCCGAATCGGATTTGGAAACGGGTGTCGTTTGCGCATATAAAGTATCTGATTCGGCAGCCTGCTTTTTAGCAATAGAAGTATCTTCCTTAATCCGTGGTGATTGTAAATCTGCTGTTGATTCGTTCCATTTCTTTTTCCATTCCACGTGGTAACCTCCACCGAAATGGCGTTTGGAGATGGTACAGGAATCAAACATCAAAAGGATCGCTGCTAAGCAAATGAAGCGGGTGATGATCTTCATGGGTGGTTTTTGTTTCAATTTTGGGGTTAAAGATAAGTATCTGAATTTAATTTATCCATCCTGCTCATTCTCATTTACAATACGAAGTTCAGGGAACGAAGTAGTGTTCTCCTTCTGTCATCTGCTACTCCACAATATTCTCCATCACCTTTTTCCGGTAGGCTTCCAGCAAGCGGTGTTTGGAGTAATATCCCATGACCTGGTCATTGTCTATCACGGGTAAATAATTCAGTTTGGATTGTTCGAACATTTCCATTACCTGTTCCATGGTATTTCTCGGATTCAGGGAATAACGGATCGGTTCCATGACTAACTCCAAAAGCGTATTCGGTTCGGAGGAATAAACAGGTAAAATGGTCGGCAGATCATCCAGGTAGATCATTCCCAGGAGCATTCCATTATCTGAAACAATCGGAATGAGGGCCTGATGGGAATATTGGACCGTTAGGAACAAAGTCGAAACCGTATCGTCGGGTTTCAATACCACCAGCGCTTCTTCCATGATGTCCTCGCTTTCAATGGAAGACAAAATATGCAGGTCCTTATCTGCCCGGACCACATGACCTTCTTCCGCCAGCTTCACAATGTCCATCGAATGATTGGAATAACGCTTCGAAATGGCAAAACTGATGGATGAAACGATCATCAAAGGAATCATCAATCCGTAGCCACCTGTAATTTCGGCAATGAGGAAGATAGACGTTAAAGGTGCATGGAACAAGCCGCTGAGCATTCCCGCCATACCCACCATCGTGAAATTCGTGATCGGAAGCGCAAAGCCGAGACCGGCTAAATTCCAGCCATAGGCAAAGGCAAAGCCGGTGTAACTTCCCACAAACAAAGAAGGAGCGAAATTCCCGCCGTTCCCGCCCGAGCCCAGAGTCAAACCGGTTGCAATGGCTTTCAGAAAAACGACCGCACCTATAAATATTAACGGGAACCAGGATTGCTTAAAGGATTCGAAAAAGGTTCCGTCCAGCAGATCAAATACTTTTTCCGTAGAAAGCGAACGAATGCTTTCGTATCCTTCACCGAACAAGGAAGGAAAGATGAAAATCAGAGTGGAAAGCAGTAAAGCTCCCACAATCCCTTTTTGGTAAGGACCCATTTTCCAGTGTTCTATCCAGGTTTCTATCCGGTTGAAAACGCGTGAATGGTAAACGGCCATAAATCCTGTCAGAACCCCCAGGATAATGTAAAAGGGCACATTATGCAGTTCGAATGCTGCCATATTTTTAAAGGACAACAAGATACTTTCGTTCAGGATTGCACCGGAAAGCAAGGCCCCGGAAGCGGAAGCCAGCATCAAGGGAATAAAAGCAGTTATCCCGACATCTGCCAAAAGCACTTCCATGGTAAACAACACCCCGGCTATCGGAGCATTGAACGCAGCGGCTATTCCGGCTGCAACGCCGCAGGCAAGTAACAAAGTCCGTTCTTTGGTAGAAAGTTTATAGACCCGCGCATAATTCGAACCGAATGCCGCACCGGTTATTGTTACAGGGGATTCCAATCCGGCAGAACCACCGAAACCCACCGTAATGGATGAGGTAATGACTTGAGCATACATCTGTTTGCGGGGCATGATACTCGACTTTTTATTGATCGCATAAATGATCCGCCAGGTACCCTTTTCCAGTTTCCCGTTTAATAACCTGCGAGTGATCCAGATCGTCAGTACAATTCCAAGAACAGGAAGAATAAAATCAACGTACTTA
>CAMLDR010000009.1 GCA_946478775.1 uncultured Flavobacteriales bacterium | reverse complement strand
AAAGTACCAACAAAGGGTTTCTGCCTCCAAGAGTTCCATTGAACAGTCTCACAAATACAGCGCCCATGACTGCTGCAGTTGAACAGGGAACATTGGTTTACAGTCAGGGCGGAACACTTCCAAACGGATATTATTACTGGAATTCCACCCGGTGGGTGATGTTGCGAATAGCTCGGGACAATTATGTGCTCGTAAAATCTGCGGCAGATCTTCCGGCCCCGGTAGCAGGTGTTATTACCCTGGTATCCGGTATTGAATACGAAATTAATGGAACGATCACGCTTTCAAGCTCCATCAACCTGAATGGATGTACCATTAAAGGGGATGATTCTGCAAATGACAAGTTCATATATACCGGAACGGGTTCACTTTTTACGGGAGACAAAACCGGGAATATCCGCTTCCTTACTTTGACTGCTGCCTCGGGAAGTGTTTTTGGGATTAATGCATTGGGAACTCCTCAAAATATGTTGGTACAAAACTGTTTTTTCCTGGGAAGCAACAGTGTGGGTACCATAGCCGGCGTGGGCGGAACTGTTTTCTTTGCTACTGATGCTTACTTCTTCAACACAAATGGGATCACTTTTCAAAACGATAACAATGTCGTATTGAACAATACACTTTGGGACGCTTCCAATTCCAATACGTACGAACGTTTTGTGGGAACATTTAATGTGGTGCAATTACTCGGCGGTGACCGCTTAACCACTTCCGCAAACTCCGCCAAAGCGCTAGACATCAGCGGAATTACCACAATTACTGCCGGATCTGCAAAAGTGATCATGTTTGTGGGAACCGGAACTTATGTGGTAGGAACATTTACCAATGCATGGGAAGTGGAAGCTACCGGCTTGAATACACAGAAGGACGATGTGGCAGGTGGTAACATATACATCACCACACCTACGGCTACCACATTTGCTGCGATCAATACACCGGTCAAAGTTGCAGGAACAACCACTTCAACCAGTCTGTTCCGTATTACAAATCCGGCAAACAACCGACTTACTTATACAGGAAGTAAAACACGTTCATTTATTGTCTCCGGTGCAATGAGCATATCTCAGCCAAACAACAACCGCTTTTTCTCATTCTACATTGCAAAAAATGGTGTTATCATACCGGAATCACGCCAGGATATTAAAGTAGTCAATAGTACAGACCAGGTGTCATTGCCGATTACCTGCCGTGTATCACTGGCACCGAACGACTACATTGAAGTATGGGTAGCAAACCAAACGGCAACAACGGATATTACCGTTCAGACCTTAAACCTTTCGATTCAATAAAAACCCGAGTAATTATGAAAAAGTTCATTATCATCGGTTTTGTATTGTTCGCCTTGGCTTCAGAACTCCGGGCACAACTAACGAACTCAGGAAACCTCCGGACCTTCGCAGGTGCGAATGTGACCATCTACGGCGACGTGACCAATAACGGAACTATCGCAGACTCGGGAACACTGATAACGCTGGCAGGATCCAACTTGCAAACCGTCGGGGGAAGTTCGGTTACTACGCTGAACAATCTCCGACTCAATAATTCCAGTGCTGCAGGTGTAACGCTTGCACAAGCCCTGAACGTTCGCGGGATATTGACTTTCACGGATGGTTACCTGAACACCACAACTGTAACTATCCTCACACTGACAAGTACATCCAGTGTCAGTGCAGTTAGTAACAACAGTTTTGTTTCCGGTCCTATGGTTAAAACCGGAAATACTGCCTTTGTTTTCCCCGTTGGAAAAAACGTGGTGTACGCACCAATTGCCATAGCTGCTCCGGCAGTTGTAACAGACCAGTTCACAGCAGAGTATTTCCAGGTATCCCCCAATCCACTATACAGCACTTCCAGTTTTGAACCTACCCTCAACCACATCTCAGAATGTGAATACTGGATGCTTGACCGCACTACAGGAACTTCGAATGTTTCCGTAACGCTGAGTTGGGATACCCGCAGCTGCGGAGTGACGGTGCCGTCCGATTTACGTGTTTCCCGATGGGATGGTACGCAATGGACTGACAAAGGGAACGGTGGTACAACCGGAACAACAGCAGCCGGAACAGTCATTTCTTCAGCAGCAGTTACCGGCTTCGGGCCATTTACTCTTGCTTCTTCCACACTCTCAAATCCTTTACCGGTAGAGCTCCTGGTTTTTGCAGCCAACTGTGAAGAAAACCGCGTTGTTCTTCGATGGAGCACTGAAAATGAACTCTCAAATGACTTTTTCACTATTGACAGAAGCGCCAACGCGCTGGATTGGCAAAACGCCGGCACGGTTGACGGATCAGGAACAACCAGTACAATCACCAATTACTCATGGATTGATGCTTCCAATCCGGGAAGGGATATGTATTACCGTTTATCGCAAACTGACTTTGACGGTGAAAAGACCTTTCATGATATTGTTTACTTCAAAAACTGTTCACCGGAAGAAAATACCCTGAGTATCTATCCGAATCCGACAAAAAATATTGCAAGTATTTTAACAGGAGAGAAAATTACACAGATAATGGTCATAGACCCTGGAGGAAAAGCAATTCATGCCCCGATTAATTTCGAATACGGGCAAATTGATTTCAGCGAATTACCAAACGGAGTTTATTTCATCCGAATAAGAACTCTGCAAAAAACCTATAACGAAAAGATAGTGGTTTCGAGAGATTGATTTTTGTTATAGTTTATTGGTGCCCCGATTCTCACAGATCGGGGCTTTTTTAATTGGACCGTATTGTTCGAACATTTAACCGACAAAATTTCATGAAATCCTGTCACTTTTCCTGAAAAAATTTCCAGTTTTGAGGTATGGCATTTTATTTGTAACCATCTTTTAAACAGGCACTTGCCTGAATTTTCTTTCAATTAATATTTGTTTAACTTAAAAAAGTAGGTTATGAATCCAGCTAAAAGAAACGGGACCAGATTCCCGGTATTTTCTCCGATGTTCGACGATTTTTTTGGGCGCGAACTTTTTAACTGGGGAAACAACAATTATTCATCCACAAGCACCACCATGCCGTCGGTAAATATCCGCGAAACCGGCGATAACTATGAAGTCGAGGTAGCCGCTCCGGGCATGGACAAAAAGGACTTCAAGATTACGCTTGACGGCAATCTGTTAACGATTTCTTCTGCAAAGCAGCAAAGTCGTGAAGAAGTAAAAGACCGTTATACGCGCAGGGAGTTCAGCTATCAGTCCTTCCAGAGAAGTTTTGAACTTCCGAAGGATGTGGTGGACCAGGATAAAATAAGCGCCCGTTATGAGAACGGATTGCTTTACCTGTCCATTCCAAAAAAAGAAGAAGTGAAGCAGAAAGAGCCGAAGCTGATAGAAATAGCATAATCAAGCGCCGGAATTTGAAAATGGCTGTCTTTGCACCTACGCTGAAGCTTCGGCGCAGGCCTGCAGACAGCCATTTTTTTTGTTGTAAATACAGGTATTCTATTATCTAAGTCCTTGGTTCCATATAAAAACACATCAGACAATTTCAATGAATTTATTTCTGATAGATCGGTGTTCGTTTCAACAGGTAATTCAGCGTCACTTTGTAAGCATCATTTGTTCCCCAAAAGGATTTGTGGTCTTGCGAAAACACCGTTTCTCCCTTATCATTGAAAATGTTCATCGTCACATTCGTTGAATAATTTTGTGTCGTTACGGAATTATTGGAACTGTAAGCTGTTCCTCCATATACTGTTCCGGTTGTAGCATTATTGTTCGTTCCTGCTTTGCGCGTGGTGGAAGCGCTTCCTGCCTCCACACTCGTATAACTTCCTCCGGAGGTGCTCACCGAATTCAGGTCTTGTGTAACAGTTCCCTGGAAAACATACTCCACACCCAGCAGATTACAAATCTCTCCCATTGTAAAACTTCTAACGTTTGCCCCGGTAATGCCTGCCTTCAACAAAAGTGCATTGGTAGTTTGAGTCGGTTGAATAGTCATGTATCCCGAATGTGCATTGAGGACCGAAAAAATCTCATTCTGCACCTTGTAAGTCATTTCCTCACCTGCATCCTTTTTATCAATGATATAACTGAAAGGTAATATGGCGACTTTATTGTGATGCGCCTCCAAACCGGATTTCGCGATTGAATCCGCTTTTGCAGAGGTATTCTTAGGGCCATTCAGGATTTCAATACGGCCACTTGAAAAAGTGATTTTAGCAATTTCACTTTTCTTAATCGTGTAAACAAGCGTTTCTCCTGCGTAAATAAATTTGATGTCGGAATCTCCGATTTCCTGGACTTTTCCTGCCATTTCTTCGCCGGAAAGTTTGACAATCACATCGTTCTTTATGGTCGACTGTCCGAAGGAATGGAACTGCACTGCGCATGCAATTAGAATGGTGAGCATGAATTTCATAAGTGAATAATTTAACGTTTGAATCGAAAATACTCAAAAAACAACTGAATACCAACAAGGGCCATTAAAATATGAAACCATTTATTCTCCGGTTAGTGCAGGTTAAAATCGTTCCAAACTTTTCGTTTTCACTCTTTTGTAAAGGGGTTCAAACACAAACACCCTGAAGAAGAATGCACCCAAACGCAGATCCCATCAAAAATTCAACGTTAAAATTTTAAAACGTTAGTAAAAAAAATTCTTACAACCCCTCAAACTAATTCTGCGTCCTAACTGGTAACACATATTATTCATCACATAAATCACATTAATGTAAAAAGTATGAATCAAAAAAAACTAATTGTTGCCGTAACACTCATTATCGCCAGCTCAGGGGGACTTCATGCCCAGGAAGCTGTTGCAGCAGCTGGCAATGAAGCTGGCGGAACCGGAGGAACATGCAGCTACACCATCGGACAAATTGCTTACACATCCAACTCCGGAACCGGCGGAGAAGTGAACCAGGGAGTTCAACAACCTTATGAAATTGTCACAACGGTTGGAATCGAAGATCAGTATATCACTTTAGAACTAAGTGCTTTTCCAAATCCAACCAATGGATCAGTGACTATTTCAGTAAGTGAGTACACTCAGGGAACCCTTTCGTATCAACTTTTTGATACCGAGGGGAAATTGATCGAAGAAAAAGAGATTCTCCAGAATGAAACTCCTGTTTCAATGGACCGATTAGCTTCGGCCTCTTATTTATTAAGAATAACTGATAATGGTCAGTTAGTTAAAGAATTCAAACTAATTAAAAACTAAAAAATGAAGATCAGAATTTTAAATACCGCAATCTTACTTTTACTTGCCTTTAACCTGTTTTCGCAAGCACCTCAAAAAATGAGCTACCAAGCTGTCATTCGCAATGCATCCAATGTCTTAGTAACAAACCAAACCGTTGGTATGCGGGTTAGTATTTTACAGACAAGCCCAGGCGGAAGTGCCGTTTATGTGGAAACACAAACACCGGTATCCAATATCAATGGTTTAGTTAGCATCGAGATCGGGGCGGGAACTATCGTTTCGGGAACTTTTTCAGCAATTGACTGGTCGGCAGGACCCTATTTTGTAAAAACGGAAACAGATCCTGCAGGCGGAACGAATTATACGATCACCGGAACTACCCAGTTATTAAGCGTTCCTTATGCTTTACACGCAAATAGCGCGAATGAAAACGATCCTGTTTTTGATGCATCAGTGGCAGCGGGAATTACAGCTGCAGATACTGCAAACTGGAACAATCACACAGACTCCACGGACATTGCCGGAATGGGATTTGTTGCCGGAATGGTGACCTATGAAGTAGGTGATTTTGCACAAGGTGGGGTCGTATTTTATGTAGATGAGACCGGACAACATGGATTGGTTGTTGCTAAAAATGATTTACCAGGTATCGTATGGTTCGCGGGTACTTATGGTAAAACACGTGCTGATGGAAATGGTATTTATGCAGGTGCAGCTAACAATGTAATTATCATTGCGGCACATCTGGCCTTAGGCGATAATGGCAGCCCATACGCAGCTGCTACCTGTAATGAACTGCAAATTACGGAAGGAACAACAACTTATTCCGATTGGTACCTTCCAACACCCGCAGAATTACAGCTTCTTGGCGCTAACTACATTATTGTGGATGCAACTGCAACAGCAAATGGCGGAACCAATTTACTGAACTCTCCTTACTGGAGTTCAAAAGAATTTAGCAATACGGATGCAAATGCAGTAGTGATCACTCCCGGAGGAACAACTGTTATACAGGTTAACAAAGCTGCAACTTTTGAAGTAAGAGCGGTACGCCGATTTTAATTCATAAGCACAATCTTTAGAATCAGGGCCATGGAAATTCGTTTTCATGGCCTTTCTTATGCTTTTCACTGATCCGAATTTGCCGTTCGATGAGTTGATCCGTGATGATCTCATTCACTTCTATTCACGCTATCAAATCAAGCCCGCACCCAAAGCAATGGAAATCAGTAGCAACATGATTGCAACGACCACCTGAACGAACTTAAGCGTCACTTTCTTCAATAGTTTATTACCAAGAAATGCACCCGTAATTGCTGCAAGCGTTGCGCACACTACTAAGGTGATATTGTTACTTAATTCAGCCAGAGAAAATTTGGTTGCATAAACGGAAAGTCTGGTGAAATCAACGAAGCATGAAATGACAATGGTTGTTGCAATAAAAGAATCCTTTGAAAGTCCGGAACGAATGAGAAAGGCGCTGCGCAGTGCACCCTGATTGCCAGAGAGTCCACCAAAGAAACCACTCAAAACACCACCCACAGGCATATGTTTTTTCTCAAACTGAATCTTATTGAGGAAAGGAACCAAATCCAAAATGGCAAAAAGTATTAATAGGATTGAAACGATGAATTTAACCGGATATACTTCGAACAATCTGCCAAAAGCAGTGTAACTGAATAAAGGTTTCACATCCGGGATAAGTACCAGCAGCCATGCTCCTGCAAAAGCTGCTAAAACTGCCGGAATACCAAAACGCATCAAGACCATTTTATCCGCTTTCTTCCCTACCAATACGAGTTTGAAGATATTATTGAGAAAATGCACGATCCCTGTCAATCCTATGGCTAAATCAACCGGAAAGAAAATCATGAAAACGGGCGTGAGAATGGTGCCCAATCCAAAGCCTGAAAAGAACGTAAGAATGGCAACTATAAATGCTACTAAAGATATAATGACTATTTCCATCCTTTCAAATTTAATGGTTTCATTCTGAATAAATCTTCTTCATTATTACTCAACGCCATTTCTTTTATCGGTTGCCAAAATGGATCTTTTTGCTTTCATAATCATACTTTGTAGTATTTTTTCTTCAACCAAAATGCAATGCGCACCATGATTATCAGGGCGGGAACTTCAACAAGGGGTCCGATAACTCCCGCAAAGGCTTCTCCTGAATTAATCCCGAAAACACCGATCGCTACGGCAATTGCCAGTTCGAAATTATTACCGGATGCCGTAAATGACAGTGCAGCATTGTCTGAATAATCCGCACCTGCCCATTTCCCTACGAAAAACATCAGGAAGAACATGACCGCAAAGAAAATAACCAGGGGAATCGCCACCCGCACCACATCCATCGGAATCCGTACGATTAGTTCACCTTTCAGGCTAAACATCACCACAATGGTAAATAACAAGGCAATTAAGGTAATAGGAGAAATAAACGGAAGGTATTTGTTTTTGAACCACTCTTCGCCTTTCAAACGAATCAGTGCGAAACGACTAATGACTGCTATTGCGAAAGGAATCCCAAGATAAACACCTACTGTTTTGGCAATTTCTACAATGGTGATATCCATTTTTAAGGCAGAAACCCCAAATAAGGGCAAGACAATTTCCAAATAGAAGTAAGCGTACAAACTAAAGAAAAAGACTTGTAACAAGCTGTTAATACCGACCAATCCGGCTACCAATTCCCGGTTACCTTCAGCCAATTCGTTCCAAACAATCACCATGGCAATACAAGGCGCCAAACCAATGATGATCAGTCCTGTCATGTATTCCGGATAATCCTTTAAGAACAATACCGCTAAACTGAACATCAGGAACGGCCCTACAATCCAGGTGATAAAAAACGATACCAGCAGTAGTTTCGGTTTTGCCAGTACTTTCGGGATTTTAGAGAACTGCACTTTTGTTAAAGGAGGAATCATCATTAAGATTAATCCGATTGCCAAAGGAACGTTCGTGGTACCACTGGAAAATGAATGGATGAACTCATCCGCATCCGGAACAAAATAGCCGATCGCAATTCCGATTCCCATGGCTAAAAAGATCCAAAGGGTTAAGAACCGATCTAAAAAACTTAGTTTTTTTCTTTCTGCTGCCGGAGCACAATTAGTTGCTGACATGTGATTTTATTTAAGGAGTGAAAAAGCGTAAAGTGTTTCCAATGCAATCTGACGGCATCTTTCATCGTATTTTTGATCCTGAAGTGGCGTATTGTCAAATGCTTTCGGGTCGTCATAAGTAGTTCCAACCCGAAGTTCAACTCCCGGAATAAAGGGACAGTTTTCTTCCGCATCGCTGCACGTCATAATCGCAGCGAATTCTGAACCTGGATTGTGTGAATTGTCATAAACTTTGGAGAAGCAAATGCTCGGTTCATCCCCATCGTTGTGGTAGACATGGTAAACCGGGTTTTCTGTGTCTGTTGTTTTCTGAATATTGAACCCAACCCTTTGCAGTGCGCTAATTGCGTTGATGTTAAAGGCTGTTGCTTCCGTTCCTCCGGAGAAAGTATTCACATCGTTCATGTCGTAGTAATTAGAAGCGACTTTTGCCCAGATTTGCCCCAAATGACTTCTTCGCGAGTTGTGGGTACAAATGTAAACCAGATTAACCGGTTTTTTCAGTTCTTGTTTTGAACGGATGTAATTTGAAATCCGCTGCAGGAGCTCTTTTCGTTCGTTCGGAATCGTGTCAAATTCGTTGACTAATCCGTCCATGTAGTTTTTGATCTTTGGATTCATTGGAAATTGCTGTTTTTATTAATTACAGCAACCACTCCCCGGAGCACATGCATTTTCACTTCCTCCCGTGAGTTCAGTCAATTGTACTTTCATCTTTTCGGCAGGAATTCCGCAGGCATCCGATGCCAAACACGCCGTTGTCTTCGGAACCAGAACGAAATGCGAACCGTTGAAACTCAAATCGTATTTCCCAATGGTATCGCTTTGGTATTCCACTTCGATTTCGTTGTCTTCGATTCCCAATTTATCTTCCGAAAGTTTTATAATATTCAACAGTTTTGCCGGTTTCAAACGGTGTTCCAAATCGTTGGCGTTCCACAACTGGAAATTCACTACCTGTTCTTTGCGAATAGTCCCACCACAATCAATGAAGTGTTTTTGAATACTGCCTACCTCGGTAACGTGGAAGTGTTCCGGAACGAATGACCCGTCCGGTGTTTGAAACGCTACATTTTCGAGCGTTGGCAAAATGGCTTTGATTTCTGAAAGTTTCATGATTTTCTTTTTTAGATCCCGTCCGCCGCAGCGGATCTTCGGGAGATTTAATTTAACAACACGTTTTTTTCTCTTTATCTTCTAACTGCAGCGTGGCATTCGTCAGGTATTGCTGTAATTCAGCGATTGCTTCTTTATCTACACAATAACAAATGGCGGTTCCTTCAATGCTCCCCTTTATCAGTCCGGCATTTTTCAGCTCTTTTAAATGTTGCGATACGGTTGGCTGCGCTAAGGGCAATTCATTTACAATATCTCCACAAATACAGGCATCGACTTTAATCAGGTATTCCATAATGGCAATACGCGCCGGATGTCCCATAGCTTTCATCATACCAGCCACTTTGTTCTGTTCTTCTGAAAAATGATCTGTTTTAGTTGCTCCCATGTCTATCGTATTATAACTATATTGCAATATTACGATAAATAAATTTACAAATTGTACTTTTGAAAAAAATAGCCGAATCTTACTCTCCTTGTTTTAGAAAATAGCGAATCAGATCTGTGGGAGTCAAAATACCACTCACTTGATTATCCCTCAAAACAACAATAGAGCTGAACTCTCCCTTGGCCAGGAGAGCACCTGCTTCAGCAATTGAAGTATCCTCACTGACTGTAACGGGATTGTGGGACATAATGTCTTCCACCGTTTTTGAAGAATAGACCGGCTCATTGTCATCGAGTGTTGCCTCTCCGATCGCATGCATATAATCGACCAAACTCACCATTCCTACTAAAACTCCCTTGTCCATAACAGGAAAATGACGGTGAAAATTCGGCCTCTCATACAACTGTTTGATAACTAATAATTTATCCTGAGGACTAACACATTCAACCGGTGTAGTCATGATACCCGATACTGATAATTTTAAATCCATCTGTTTTCAATTAAAGACACAGGAAAATTGTTTTTTGCTCTTCGACCTGCCCCGCGTTTTACAAAGATAGGAGCGAAATGCGCTCAGCAACCAAACAAACATCATCCTATGTACTGATATTCATCACCTTTTATTTCTATTAAATATAGGAAGTTAGCGGCATGAAAGCAAAAATAGTTGATTGGAGCGGATGGAAAGAAGAGCAATAAAACTGGAATCAACAAAGGTGACGCACATCATTTTTTTAGTACTTTCTTCCAGCTAGTTTTGCAAAAAAAATCCATGAAAGATAATGGTCTGATTGCAAAATACACTCTTCCCGGACCAAGATATACTTCTTATCCAACCGTCCCCTATTGGAATACTGAACAATGGGAACCCGATAAATGGCTTGAGTTGATTGGAGTTTCGCAACAAGGGGAAACGGTAAAACAACTGGATTTATACATCCACCTTCCTTACTGTGACTCTCTGTGTACCTTTTGCGGATGCCACAAACATATCACCACTAATCATCAGGTGGAAAAAAGATACATCGATGCGGTACTCAAAGAATGGGGACTGTTATCCGCATCACTTGAACCAAATTCGCAAATTCGCGAACTGCATTTAGGCGGTGGAACCCCAACCTTCTTTGCCGCGGAAGAATTGAAACGATTAATAGAAGGAATCAAACACATTTTTCCTTTTACTAAGAACGCTGAATTGAGTTTTGAAGCGCATCCTAATTCTACCGGCACAGAACATTTACAGGTACTCTATCAACAAGGATTTCGCAGAATTAGTTTCGGAATACAGGATTATGATCCGATTGTTCAAAAAGCTATTCACCGCATTCAATCATTCGAGCAGGTTCAGTCTTGTCATCAGGGAGCAAAAACAGCAGGTTTCAATGCCATTTCTCACGACCTGGTCTATGGTTTACCCAAACAAACACTTGCCGGATTTCAACAGACCATTCAACGTACCCTGGAATTGAAACCCGAAAGGATTTCTTTGTATTCCTACGCCCATGTACCCTGGATAAAAGGAACAGGACAAAGAGGATACCACGAATCGGATCTACCTGATCCGGCCTTTAAGCGACAACTCTATGAAGGATCCAGGCAAACGCTTCTTGAAAACGGGTATCTGGAAATCGGCATGGACCATTTTGCCTTGCCAGGCGATCCTTTAGCAATCGCTGCAATTGAAAGAAGATTACACCGGAATTTTATGGGCTACACTGTCAACTCCTCCAGTTTACTCATCGGACTCGGTATGTCGGCCATTTCAGAATGCAAATTTGGTTTTGCCCAGAATGAAAAGACGACTGAACGTTACCTGGAACTAGTAGAAAATGGTCAATTACCGATCACCCGGGGACATCTCATGAGTGAAATGGATAGTGAAATCGGCCGGCACATCCTGAACCTGATGTGTCACTTTGAAACGGAAATCCCGAAAAACACTTTATTGAACCTGCTGGAATTGGAATTACAATTATCAGAACTCATTTCAGACGGATTGGTTGAATGGGAACAAGATACTATTCGCATTCTGCCCAGGGGAATTCCTTTTGTACGCAATTGCTGTATGGCTTTTGATGCTTACTTAAAGAATCAGAACCCGGTGAAAAGATTTAGCATGACTATTTAAATACACATTTTTGAAACGAATTCCCCATGCAAAATCAGTCAGAAAAAAACACGTGCTATCATTGTCACGACTCCTTACCGAAAACGATTTTCTATGCTGATGAACATGCATTTTGCTGTAATGGCTGCAAACAGGTTTATCAATTACTCTCTGCGCATTCATTGGGAACTTATTACGAGCAGGATTCACAGGCGGGAATTCGTCCGAACAAAGTATCAAAGGAAGTTTTCGCTGTATTGGATGACGAAGAATTAAGAAAGAAACACATCGATTTCCAGGAGGGAAACATCGTTAAAATCACTTTACACCTACCTCAAATTCATTGCGCCAGTTGCATTTTTCTCCTGGAACATTTGCACCGTTTGAATGACGGGATTTTACGTTCCACAATTCATTTCCCCAAGAAAACCGCAACAATTACTATTAACCCGGAGCAGCTAAAACTTTCAGAACTCGCTTTGCTACTAACAAGAATAGGATACGAACCCGATTTCAAGTCAATTGATAAATCGAGCGGTACCTTTAACAAGCGTCTTTTGTTTCAACTGGGAATAGCCGGCTTTGCTTTTGGAAGTATTATGCTTTGGAGTTTCCCGGAATACCTGGGCATCGACTACACTTACTCCGGCATCCGGAATCTCAGTTCTTATATGTCATTTGCAGTTTCTATTCCTGTATTACTCTTCTCAGCACAGGATTATTTCAAATCTGCCATTGCAGGAATCCGCCTGCGCAGTCTGAACCTCGACATTCCCATTGCGATTGGAATCCTTGCTCTTTACATCCGGAGTTGTGTAGCAATTTTCAGTCAGGAAGGTCCCGGGTATATGGATTCTTTTGCGGCATTCATCTTTTTCCTTTTAATCGGGAAATGGTTCCAGGGAAAAACCTATCAATGGCTCTCTTTTGAACGCGATTTCAGGTCCTATTTCCCGGTTGCGGTTATTAAAAAAACGAACGAAAAAACCATTCTTTGTCCCATTGATGAATTACAGGCAGGTGATGAAATTTCAATCCGAAACGAAGAAATTATCCCTTGTGATTGTATTCTGCTTTCTGAAAAAGCCACTTTGGATTACAGCTTTGTTAGCGGTGAAGCAGATTGGATCGAAAAGAAAAAAGGAGAGTTGCTTTACGCAGGCGGAAAAAGCATGGGAGAAACCATTCAATTGGTGGTATCTAAAACCACAGAGCGAAGTGTTTTAACCCAGTTATGGAATGACGGGCATTCGAAAAAAACGGAATTGTTTTTTCAGACCAGGCAAGACCGGATTTCCAAATATTTCATTACTGCTGTAATCGGACTGGCGGTGATTGCTTCCATTGCGTGGATCTGGATCGATCCGTCACAAATTCCGGAAATCGTCACCGCAATTCTCATAGTAGCTTGTCCCTGTGCTTTGGCATTGTCTGTTCCGTTCGTTTATGGAAACATGCTGCGCGTATTGGGCAAAAAAGGGTTTTATCTGCGAAACACTGCAATTATCGAACGGATCCAACAATGCAACTACCTGGTATTTGATAAAACAGGAACTTTGACCGAACAGGATCACAAACAAATTCAATACACCGGAAAAGCGCTCACGCAATCAGAAAAGCAAGTCCTTTTCCAAATGACCAAACACGCCGTTCATCCGTATGCAAGAGCCATTCACGAACTGCTTTCAAAGACCATGATCGATCCGGGTTCAGATCAAACCGCACTTGAAATTCCGGGAAAGGGAATTTCATGGAATACCTTCCAATTAGGTTCCGCCGTTTTTATTGGACTGGAAGAGCAAAGCAGCGACGAATCTGTTGTTTACTTTGCTTCTGAAGGAAAATTGTTGGGGACTTTTCGTTTTCAATCGAAATTGCGGACTCAATTGAAAGAATTGGTTCTACATCTGGCTCCAAACTATCAATTAGCAGTTGTTTCAGGTGATAAACCGAAGGATTTGGATTTGCTCCGCACCATTTTTCCTCCTGAAACGGTATTCCATTTTGAACAACAGCCGCTTCAAAAGAAAGAATTCATTCAGTACTTACAGGCAAAAGGAAATTATACCCTGATGATCGGTGACGGATTAAACGATGCCGGTGCTCTGAATGAAGCCTTTGTAGGAATTGCACTTTCAGAAGACCTGGTGCGTTTTACACCTGCATCGGATGCCATTTTGAAGGCAGATAACCTCAAACACCTCGCTGCCTACTTCCAATACATCCGAAGTGGAAAAACCTTTTTACGCATCTGTTTTGCGTTTTCGCTTTGCTACAATCTGACAGGAATAGGTTTCGCAGTCAGCGGGCAACTCACGCCCTTTGTTGCAACTATCTTAATGCCTTTGAGTTCCGTTACAGTTGTTGGATTGGCAACCTTTCTTACGCTTCGGAAAAAGCTTCCTCCTAGTGATCTGTTTTCAACCAATGTCGGATGAAACCCTCATTAAACTAATTCCTGGAAAAGTTAAATATCCTCATTTAAAAACATGATATAAATCAGCTTTTCAGGTTACTAAGATCATATTTTACCCAAATTTTGATGGTGTTCTTTGTAGTATGGGAATGATCTACATCATGCTAATCGTAAGCCTTTGTCTGGCAGTGTTTTTCTTAGTCATTTTTCTTTGGGCTGCCAAAACCGGACAGTACGATGATGACTATTCTCCAAGCGTCCGCATTCTTTATGAGGATGAATCTACTTCAAGTGAAACAAATCAAAACAACGATGGAAATACAAACAGTTAAGTACGACAATCGAATTGTCAAAAATTTCGCATTCGCCACCATCCTTTGGGGAGTTATCGGCATGCTGGTTGGGTTAATTGCCTCCCTGCAATTAGCCTTTCCCGAATTTTTCAATGATTATTTAGGCTTCCGGTACATCTCGTTTGGCAGAATCAGGCCTTTACATACCAACGCGGTCATTTTTGCCTTTGTTGGGAACGGAATCTTTATGGGTGTTTATTATTCACTCCAACGCTTGCTGAAAACCCGGATGTGGAGTGATAAACTCAGTTATCTGAATTTTTGGGGATGGCAATTTATCATTGTATGTGCCGTTTTAACTTTGCCATTCGGAATCACTTCCAGCAAGGAATATGCGGAACTCGAATGGTGGATTGATATTTTAATCGCCTTTATTTGGGTTGTTTTCGGATGGAACCTGTTCGCAACCATTCTGGTCAGACGCGTAAAACATTTGTACGTAGCGATTTGGTTCTACATAGCCACTTTCGTAACGGTTGCCATGCTGCATATCTTCAATTCATTTGAATTACCCATCTCTTTCTTCAAAAGTTATTCCTGGTATGCCGGGGTTCAGGATGCACTGGTACAATGGTGGTATGGGCATAATGCGGTAGCTTTTTTCCTAACTACACCTTACCTGGGGCTGATGTATTACTTTGTTCCGAAAGCAGCCAATCGTCCGGTTTATTCCTACCGGTTATCCATCATTCACTTTTGGGCCCTGATCTTCATTTATATCTGGGCAGGACCTCATCATTTGCTTTACACGTCTCTTCCTGATTGGGCACAAAGTTTAGGTGTTGTCTTTTCGATCATGCTCATTGCACCTTCCTGGGGAGGAATGCTAAACGGCCTTTTGACACTTCGCGGTGCATGGGACCGGGTTCGGGATGATGTGATGTTGAAATTCATGGTTGTTGCGCTGACTTGTTATGGTATGGCCACTTTTGAAGGACCGCTCCTGTCTTTAAAATCCGTGAATATGCTTTCTCACTATACTGATTGGATCGTTGCTCACGTGCATGTAGGAGGACTTGGCTGGAACGGCATGATGACTTTCGGGTTGATCTACTGGTTAATCCCCAAAATGTTCAAGACGGAATTGTACTCCAAAAAATTGGCAAACCAGCATTTCTGGATCGCAACACTTGGAATCATCTTATACGCAGTTCCAATGTACATTGCAGGATTCATGCAAGGTTTGAGCTGGCAGCATTTCAACCCGGACGGAACCTTGGTGAACAAAGACTTCCTGGAGATTGTAATCGATATGAAACCGTATTACATTCTAAGATCAATCGGAGGATTCCTGTATATCGTTGGAGCTTTGATGCTTGTTTACAATATCTTCAGAACAGTGAGAGCAGGTTCATTTGCAGCAGACGAAGTAGTGGAAGTATCTGTAGAAAGAACTCACGCAATCAAAGGCAAAGAATACTGGCACCGTAGAATTGAAGGAAAACCGGTTCGCTTTATGCTGATCAGCATTTTGGTTGTCGCAATCGGAGGTTTAGCGGAAATTATCCCAACTATTGCCGTCCGGTCCAACGTTCCGACCATCAGCAGCGTAAAACCCTATTCTCCGCTTGAACTGGAAGGAAGGGATATCTATATCCGGGAAGGATGTAACAACTGCCATTCCCAAATGATTCGACCGTTACGCTTTGAAACCGCACGCTATGCTCCTACTCCGGAAAGCGGCGGATATACAAAAGCCGGGGAACATGTCTATGACCACCCATTCTTGTGGGGTTCCAAAAGAACCGGTCCGGATCTGGCCCGTGAAGGAGGTTTGCGCGGAAACTTGTGGCATTACAAGCACATGATTGATCCCAAAGGTTTGTCTCCGGGCTCCATTATGCCCGCTTATACCTGGCTGAAAGAAGACGATCTGGACACCGATTTGTTACCGAATAAAATAGAAGCGATGCAAACGCTTGGTGTTCCATATCCGAAAGGGTATGCACAAAAAGCAAAAGCCGATTTGGACAAACAGGCAGCCGAAATCGCAAAAGATATTGTAGAAAACACCCCGGAAATCGCATTAAACGGCCAGAATAAAAATGGAAAAATCAATGAACTGAAGCAAAAAGAAATCATTGCTTTAATCGCATACCTGCAGCGAATGGGAACAGATATCAAAGTAAAACAAACTAATCAATAAATTCATGTTACGATTTATTAAACATCACTTAGCAAGCGAATCAGGTGTAGCATTTTACGGGATTTTTTCCCTGGTGATTTTTGTTCTTTTCTTCCTGATCGTACTCATTCGCATTTGGAAAATGAAAAAATCTACAATAGATGAATTAAGCAGCATTCCGCTTAGTGCTGATCAGTTAACTCCTCAAAATGAAAAACCATGAAAGTTCATCAACTACTTATCATAGCTGTGTTGCTGTTCCAGACAACAGGCTATAGTCAGGGTGAAGCCTTATTTAAATCAAAATGTAATACCTGTCATGCTGTAGATAAAAACGCTACGGGTCCTTTACTCAAAGGAGTAAAAGCAAAATGGAACGATGC
Source organism: uncultured Flavobacteriales bacterium (assembly GCA_946478775.1). The sequence goes on along the minus strand of CAMLDR010000009.1, from coordinate 33,393 downwards.
CGGTGAAGGGGAATTACTCTATGATTGGGTGCGGAACTCCAAAAGTCTGATTGACGGAGGAACTAGTCAAATGGCATTGGCAATCAAAGATTTTTCAGGATCTGAAATGTCTCCGCAACAAGCCACTAACGAGGAAATCGACCAGATCCTGGATTACGTGGATAGTTATACTCCACCGGTAATACCAACTGTAAGCGGAGATCCCGTACCTGGAAAAGAGATAGAACTTATTCCTGATTACAAGGGTAATTTAACCATCTTCTATGCTTTGGGAACCTTAATGATCGTTTTATTGCTGGCCATTATTTTAATGAGCAGCTCCATGCTTTCATTTGTCAAATCAGATGTATTCAAAAAGAAACTGAGGGAGCAGGAAAACCTGACCAAGTTACTGATTATCATCATTAGCCTTGGGGCAGCATTTGTTCCCGGTTACTCTTACGGGATGAGTACACCAGACGCTGCAAACCCGGAAGATGCAGGATTACCCTGGTTACTGGTTGAAAAAGTAGACATCTATATTGTAATCGGAATTAACCTGGTCTTACTCGCAGTGGTGCTTTACCTGAGAGGTATGTTTAATGACTTCTATTACATGGTTTATCCCAGAAAAGTAAAAGCACCAAAACCTGTAAAAAAACGAGTTGTCAAAATACTGGTTGATTCGGTTCCTATCGAAGAAGAAAGCAGTATTTTAATGGACCATGAGTACGATGGAATCCGGGAATTGGACAACAATTTACCTCCCTGGTGGGTTTGGGGATTCTATGCCAGTATCGTTTTTGCTTTCATTTACATTTTCAATTATCACCTTTTCCAAACAGGTGATCTTCAGACCGAGGAGTATAATAAATCCATGGTTCAGGCCAAAAAAGAAGTGGATGCTTATTTAAAAGAAGCTGCAATGAATGTAGATGAAAATAACGTCACACTTTTGACCGATCAATCTGCATTAGGAGGTGGAAAACAACAATTTGAAGCCAATTGCGCCGCCTGTCACAAAGACGGAAGCGGTGATATCGGGCCAAATCTAACAGATAACTTCTGGCTTTACGGAAATGACATTAAAACAGTCTTCGGAACGATTAAAAACGGAACAAGCAACGGAATGCCTGAGCATGCTTCCAAACTAAATCCGGTCCAATTACAGCAAGTGGCTTCCTACGTATTGAGCATGAAATATAAACCCGGAAAAGAACCACAAGGGAAAGAGTTTCCTAAAAAATAAACGAATGAACACCAATGAATGCGTGTTTTTTCTGAATGCAAGAAATCATGGAGGAAGAGTTTAGAGATCATATAGCAACAGTTAACCAGGACGGGAAACGTGTCTGGATTTATCCGAAAAAACCGAAAGGAAAATTCACCAATCGCCGGAAATTGATCAGTTACGCTCTTTTAATTTTCTTATTGAGTGCACCTTTCATCCGAATCAATGGAGATCAACTCATTGAACTGAATATCCTGGAAAGAAAATTCTCCTTATTCGGGGCGACATTCTGGCCACAAGACCTTTACCTGTTTGCAATCATGCTGATTATCTTCATCGTTTTTGTCATTCTCTTTACGATTATTTACGGTAGATTGTTTTGTGGCTGGTTCTGTCCCCAAACTATTTTCATGGAATTTGTTTTCCGCCAAATTGAATATTGGATTGACGGGGACCGGACACAGCAGAAAGCATTAGATAAACAGGCATGGAATGCTCAGAAATGGGGAAAAAGAATCCTCAAACACAGTATTTTCTGGCTGATTTCCTTTGTCATTGCAAATATTTTCCTGGCTTACATCATTGGAAGTAAAACTGTACTTAAAATCATTACGGAACCGGTTCATTTGCATACAGGAGGATTGGTTGCTATTGGAATATTTACGACTTTGTTCTACTTCGTTTTTTCGCGATTACGTGAACAAGTCTGTACAACCATCTGCCCATACGGACGTTTACAGGGAGTACTTCTCGATCAAAACTCCATGGTGGTCGCTTACGACTATGTTCGTGGGGAAGGACGCGGTAAATTCAGAAAAGGAGAAGACCGGCCCGCCGAAAAAAAAGGCGACTGTATTGATTGCGCTCAGTGCGTGCACGTTTGTCCCACAGGAATTGATATCCGGAACGGGACCCAATTGGAATGCGTGAATTGCACCGCTTGTATCGATGCGTGTGATTCCATGATGGAAGGAGTGGGACTTCAAAAAGGGTTAATCCGGTTCGTTTCAGAAAACGGAATAAAAAACCGCACCCGGTTTCAATGGACCAGAAGGGTGATTTCTTACACTGTTCTATTGGTGGTACTGATTGCTGTCTGGATCACCATGCTGGTCATGCGGGAAGATTTTTCCACGACCATTCTACGCCAGCGCGGATCAACCTACCAGATAACACAGGGAAAAGACATCAGTAATATTTTTGAAATCGATCTGACTAACAAAACAAAAGAATTGTTTCATGTTCAGTTGATCTCCACAGATCCATCCGTGAAACTGGAACTGGCTAATGATTCATTGGAACTACCCGGAGAAAAACATATTCGTGAACGATTCCTGGCACGTTTCCCTTATTCTTTCATTGAAAATGGAACCCGGAAAATGGATGTCATCATTATGGGTAATGGAAAAGAGATAGACCGGGTGAGAATCAAATTAATCGGACCTGGCTTTTAGATAAATCAAAAGTAAAAATGCAAAATTCAAAAGTGAGGTGCCGTTTTTGCATGTTGAATTAATAATTAGAAAATATGAATTGGGGAAAAGGAATAATTATCGGGATGGCTTTATTCATGGGCTTTATCCTAACATTGGTGACGATCATGATGCGGCAAAAAATTGATTTGGTGGAAGAAGATTATTACCAACGTGAATTGAATTACGATGATCAATTCAATGCCCAGAAAATGTACGCTTCAACCGTCGAAAAAATCAGTTTTGAAAGTAAAACCGACAGCCTCTTGATTTATTTTCCGGAGAATTTCCGGTCAAAAGAAGTGACCATTCATTTTAGCCGGCCCAACGACAAAAAAAGCGATGTTTCTTTCACTCTTAAACCCATTGAAAAAGTATACATTCCAACTACTACTTTTCCTAAGGGTGTGTTTAACTGTACCATCGCAGGTTCCATTCAGGACCAACCCTATGAAATGTCCCGACAAGTTACCATTCCGTAATGATTTTCCTAATTAGTTCATTTGTTTTGGGACTTGCAGGCTCGTTTCACTGCATCGGAATGTGCGGGCCAATTGCGCTCGCACTTCCGTTGAGCAGGAAATCAACCGGGAGCATTTTGACCGGAATTTTAACAGCGAATACGGGCCGCATCATTACGTATATGCTTTTGGGATACCTCATCGGAAGTATTGGTTTTTCATTCCAGCTGTTTCGATTATTCCAGGTATTGAGTATGCTTTTCGGGATTGGGTTGATTGCCCTGGCCTGGCGAAAGCGCTGGCTCAAACATATCGAGTTCCGCTCTCCCGGATTTCAACGCTGGGTTTCTGCTAAAATAGCGCTTTTGCTTCGTCAGAACGGACCTGTAAAATTGTTCGGGATCGGGTTATTGAACGGACTGCTCCCATGCGGAATGATTTTTTTAGCTTTGACCAATGCGCTTTTAGCGGAAAATCCCATTGGAAGTGCCGCATCTATGGCTGCATTTGGATTCGGTACACTCCCCGCTCTTATTGGCGTAGGATTTTTTGCACAAAGAATCAATCAAACCTTTCGGGTTAGACTGACGAGAGCTTTTCCTTATTTGCTATCTGTTATCGGGTTATTAGTGATTTTACGTGGTGCTAATCTTGGCATTCCGGTTTTAAGTCCGAAGATGGAACAGCAAACGCATTTGGGACAGCAAAAAACACCGGTTATTGAATGCCATAAACCTAAAAGCTGATATCCGAATGTGTTCCATACTCACTCCAAATTTTTCCTTTGTTCCATTTCATGCAATAATTTCTCAGGAATAGGTCTGCAGGTGCAGTTTTTATGGTGTTCCAAATGCCACTTCACCCGTTGTTCAAAAGTGGCATTTTTCGGCATTTTATTTTTCTTATGCCACTCCTTGTTCATTTTCATAAAGCATTGTTTTTAAATTCGTTTCACGCTCTGATCGATTCAAACGCTTTCCCGAGATTTTCAATGACATCCGTGATCACCATACTTTCCATACTTTGTTCATTCAAAGTGATGTCTGCAGCCAGTCCGTGAAGAAAAACCCCCAATTTCGCGGCATCTAATGCGGCATATCCCTGCGCTAAGAAAGAAGTGATGACACCTGTTAAAGCATCTCCCGATCCTCCTTTTGCCAGTCCTGCGTTTCCTGTGGTATTGTAATAAACCTCTTCAGCTGTTACGATTGTTGTATCCGGACCTTTTAGGACGATGATGATCTGATATTCGCTTGCCTTAGTCCTCGCTGTCTTAATCCGTTCTTCGTTAGTTGTATGAGTACCGAAAAGTCGGTCGAATTCACCCGTGTGAGGCGTTAAAATAGTTTGTTCCGGAACAGAACTGAGCAGTTTCTTATTGTGAGCAATGATGGTTAAAGCATCTGCATCTAATACCAACGGAATTTTAGATTGTACGATAATGGAGATCAGCATTTCTTCGGAAACCTCATCAATCCCGATCCCAGGACCTATACCAATAGCAGAAAAACGTTCCAGCGGATAGTAATCTTCTTCCCGCATAAACAGCATGGCTTCCGGAACGGAGGTTTGCAGGATGAAACGTTCTTCAGCAGGCACACAAAGAGTCAGTAAACCCACACCGGTTCGAAGGGCTCCTTTTGCGGCGATAACAGCTGCACCCATAGTTCCTCTTTGACCGGCTATTATCAGCGCATGTCCATAATCACTTTTATTGGAATTGACTGCTCTCTCCTTCAATATAGATCCTATACTTGCCTTAGTTAGCTTATTCATTTCGATCATGATTTCTGAGAATAAGTTACTAATTTTTAAGCATTTTCATACTATATCCCATCCATTAATGGTCATTCTGCCTGTCCATTTCAATGTTATTTGATTCCGGGAAACCGAAAGTCAGTTTTTCAAACCTGCAAGCTGATCATACTCCAGGATGGTAATCGTACTGCCTTTAATCTCAATGAGTTTATCTTCTTTAAAATCACTGAGTGTTCGTATGACGGTTTCTTTTGCCGTACCAACCAGGTTGGCTAAATCCTCCCGCGAAACATGCATACTGAAGTACTGATCCGCATCTTTTTTATAGGTATCGGAAAGCTTTACCAATGCTTCAGCCACTCTTTTTCTAACGGAGTTGTAAGCCAGACGAATCAATTGCTGTTCATTTTCTATCAGATTATCCGACAGAATCTGGATAAACTTCCTGGCAATTTCCGGATTTTTGTAAATAAGTGAGAAAAAATCTTCTTTGGGAATCATATAAATCTCTGCATCTTCCATTACGGAAGCAGATTGAGCATATTTTTCATCTTTCAGTAAGGATAAAAACCCGAAAAAATCACCCTCTTTGTGCAGCCCGCTAATCAGTTCTTTGCCCTGATCGTTTTTATGGAACACTTTGACTTTACCCTTATTGATAAAATAGACTCCTTTCGGGTAAGCATCTTCTTTAAAAACAACTTCTTTTTTCTTATAATACCTCACATCACGAGCGATTGAAAGATCTTTCAATGCCCCGAAACTTCGAGCCTCGCTTATAAAATCCTGTACCCCCTCAATACTTTTGGTAAACTTTCTTTTAAAAACTTCCTGTTTGGTGAGTCGTGTTTCAATAGCATTGAGCAATTCCTGATCGTCGAAAGGTTTTGTCAGGTAATCATCCGCGCCCATAGCCATGCCTTTCCTTACATCGCTTCGTTCTGCCCTGGCCGTGAGAAAAATAAAGGGGATTCCGGAGGTTTCTTCATTTTTTGAAAGCAAGTGTAAAACCCCATGCCCATCCAGTACCGGCATCATGATATCACAGATGATCAAATCGGGATTTTCCTTGATTGCAAGTCTCACTCCATCCTTCCCATTTTCGGCCGTGATTACTTCATATTGAGCCAATTCAAGTATTTCTGCTGTATTTTCCCGGACGTCTACATTATCCTCAATAATCAATATTTTTTTCATAGTCTTTGGTATTCAGGAGTTTTTATTGCTATTAAAACTTTGGTCCCTTCATTCTCAACACTTTCAATCGCAATAGTTCCGTTCATTAACTCCACATATCTTGCTACAATATTCAATCCCAAACCAGTTCCCTGGATGTGAATGGCATTTCCTCCTCTGAAAAAACGTTCAAAAAGTTGTGCCTGATCTTCTTTCGAAATTCCAATTCCATGATCTTTAACCGTAATTAAAATTTCATCTTTAGTTGCTTTAACCACTAGTTCAATCACTCCATCGCCCGGTGAAAACTTAATTGCATTGGAAAAGAGATTGAGCAGTATGTTTTTTAAGATTTTAGGATCAAGCAGGACCATTTCATCGCCTGTGTATTCTTCCGTGATTAGTTGTTTATCAAATAATAAAAGTCTCATCTCTGAAACTATTTCTGAAATGAATGCCTGAATATTCAGTTCTTCCGGTTCATTGGTGATTTTACCTTCTTCCAGTTTCGAAACAGAAAGAAAGTCATTCAATATATCTGTCATATTATGAATAGAAGACTTGACTTTACTTACGTGTTTCTGATGATTCACATCATCGTTCCGTTCGTGGTATTTAGCAATTAAAGACACGGACGACATCATCGTTGTCAGAGGCGTCCTGAATTCGTGTGAAGCCATGGATACAAATCGTGATTTCATTTCGTTCAATTCCCTCTCTTTAGCTAAGGACGCGTCTAACTCTTTCTTCGTCCTTTCCAATTCGGTAATTGCTTCTTCTAAAACGAGTGTTCTGTTTTTGACTTGTTTCTCCAGATCTGCAAAATAGGTTTTCATTCTGAACTCGGCCTCTTTTCTAAGCGTTACATCAATAATGAAAGCAATGACAAAATTTCCGTCTTCATTACTGTACGGGCTTAAACTGATCTCCACCGGAAATTCGGAGCCATCTTTTTTCAAACCAAAAAGTTCCATCCCCGCCCCCATGGATCTGGCATGTGGCTGGTGGGCATAATTCGTCCGGTTATTTTCGTGTTTATGAGTAAATCTCCGAGGGATCAGTGTCTCTATCTTCAAGCCGGTTAATTCTCCCGGTCCGTAACCAAATAATCGTTCAGCACTTGGATTGATTTTGATTATTACTCCTTCAGCATTCGTCACTAAAATCCCTTCCGTTGCATGCAGAAATAATGCATCACTTCCTTGTTTACTTTCCATCTTTCTCCATTCCGGGTCCATAGTAAATGTACACTATTTAATTCAAGACGAAAGTATTATTTACTATCTCTGCAACAGCTGATCTTCGTCATTTATGAAGATGACTTTTATCAGTTTTGGCAATCTAAAAAAGTGCCTTTTAGCTTACTAAAAAGCACTTCTTTGTAACTCTCAATCCGAATTAAATAGCTGCTCTTCCTGAATCTGAGTAGCTTGGGATTTGGACATGGAGATTATTTTCGACCATCGTAACTCCCGGTGCTTTCCATGCTGCACTTTCTGCTTCGTGTCTTTCAGCGTAAGAACTTACGTTACCCTTCAGGATTACCTTGTTCCCAACGTTTTCTATCTGAATATTGTTTGCATCGATTGCCGCACTTCGCTCAAACGCTGCCGTAATTTTCTTTTTCACGTCAGCAGGATTTACGTTTGGAGTTACCTTCACCAGATTACTGATTCCTTTTACCCCTTCGATACCTCCGATAGCATCCGGAACTGCGTTTTGTTGGTAAGCCCATTCCACCATTCCTTCTGCTGTAACCCAGCCATTTTCGACCTTAATAATAACTTTGTCGTCTGGTACAAGTGCACTCCATTTCAATGCATTTATTGCTTTTTGGGCCAATTCAGCGTCTGTTTTTTCACTGTGATAACTTAGCCTGATTTCTATATCCTCTGCAATTCCCTTGACACCCAAAACTTTAAGAGCGGCTTTTTCGGCTGTCTTTTTCTCCTGGTAAGTATCCACCATCCCGGAAAGAGTAACCACCCCATTTTTCACTGCAACACCAATCTCGGATGAGTGAATAGCAGGTTCCCAATTTAACTCTTCCATTACGTGTTTCTGTATTTCAGCATCTGTTATCATAATTCTGTGAATTAAACGTTTACCTCACAAAGATCTTATTTGAAAAGCCTGTAATAAATGATCCTGATCACTTCGGGTAATGAGAATACTCATTGATACAGATCATCCTGAATAATGACATACCTCATTTTAATGCGGCGAAACACTTCCTAATTTTGCCTGAAACATCGCTTTATGGAACTAATCGAACACTATCATTTTGTTGCAGGAATCACTATAGCACGTGTATTTCTAGGTTTTCTTTTTCTCTTTCAAGGGTACGATGCTGTTGTTAAAATAGGAATGAAAACCGCAATCGATACTTACCACGAGCGATTCGTTCAAAAAGGATTGCCCCGCGCATTCACTTCACTGGCCGCCCTGTTCACTTCCTTCAGCGGATTGGTCTGTGGCGTACTTTTAATCTTCGGATTGTTCGAATTTAGTGCACTTTATCTCCTTGGGCTGAACCTGGTAATCACCGGAATTGGTTTTGGCATGAATGAGCCGCTTTGGGATACCCGTAATGTATTCCCACGATTGATCCTGCTGCTCCTGCTTTTAATTACTCCTTTGGAATGGCACCGCTTTTCATTGGACTACCTATTTTTCAGATCCTAAATCGAATAGGAAAAACACCTTATGAATAAACCAATTTTGAATCTAATGAAAATCCATATCAACGATCAGCAAACTATTGCTGCCATCAGGGATTCTTTTAATAAAAGCTTTCCCTTTCTCAAACTCGAATTCTTTTCGAAAAGACACGAATCCGGACAGGCTTCTTCTCTCCGTTTTTTAATCCACAAGGAAGTCATGCTCAGAGACTGCCGCACCATTCATCATTCAGGAGACATAACCATTACACCGGATATGAAAGTAAGCGAACTGGAACAGCTTCTTTGGAAGGACTTTGGACTTGGTGTACAGGTATTTCGCAAATCGGGAGAAGTTTGGCTGGAGACAATCTTGACCGATAGCTGGACACTGGCAGAACAGAATGAAGAAGGAGCATCCCTGAGCAAAGGAATTGAACCTGATAAGCCGGAGTATTACCAGGATCAGGATTAATATGCCTTCATACCATCAGCTTAAAACGAAATCATGCAGTTCTTACCCGTGTTCATCCTTCTTGCACTTATTGCTGAAATACTGGGTACAGTAGGTGGTTTCGGATCATCCATGTTCTTCGTTCCGGTAGCAGGTTACTTTTTTGATTTCCATTCCGTACTGGGGATTACGGCACTTTTCCATTTATCCAGTAATATTTCGAAAATTGCGCTTTTCAGAAAGGGTTTTGACAAAAAGCTGGTACTAACCATCGGTATTCCGGCAGTTCTTTTCGTCATTGCAGGAGCTTTTCTTAGCCGGTTTGTAAATGCTTCACTCCTTCAAATAATCCTGTCTGTTTTCCTCATTGGTTTGAGTTTGTTGCTGATGATCTATAAAAACTTCCAATTGAAGCCTACCACTACCAATTCCATTACAGGCGGGGCATTATCAGGCATAACGGCCGGACTTTTGGGAACCGGTGGAGCCATTCGCGGGTTAACCCTCTCCGCTTTTAATCTCGACAAAGAACGTTTTATAGCTACCTCAGCTATTATTGATTTAGGTATTGACCTGAGCAGAAGTGTGGTTTATTTCTCCAATGGCTATATGCACAAGCACGATTATTATCTCATACCCATTCTATTAATAGTGGGTATTCTCGGAACATTCATCGGTAAAAAATTGCTTTCCCGTTTTTCTGAACTTCAATTCAAATACATCGTGCTTATTCTGGTGCTTGTTACCGGAATAGTGACCTTGGTTAACGGTTTCAAATAGTGACAGAAATCATACCATAAAGTAGCGATAAGCATTATTCCTGAATTAAATGCGGTTTACTATCTTTTTAGATGAAAAAGCAGCAGCTAAGTGAACAATGGACCTTCATTCCAATTACAGGAATTCTACTTTTCACTATGCTAAAGTTTATTGCTGCAAATTACTACCCGCGAAGTTCAAATCAGACTTTTACCATGCTTTTTTTATGCTGAAAAAGCTGAATTTTTTAGGAAAGTTTGCAGAAATACTCATTTTTTCAAAAACGATGCAATATGGTATCAAATAAATCGTTAGTTTAGTAGTGATTGATTTAAACTGTTTTTGTTTGACATTTCTACTTTGAAATTGATTAGTTATAAGTTGAAGTCATAGTTCGCCTAAAGCAGGACTTAAAATTAACAACTACTATTATTAGATCAACCATTGGCATATTTTTTATGCTGATGTTATAATCTTACCGCATCATTGAACCTAAAAATCAAGAACGATAGCAGGTTATTGAAAACTGAATGATTCAGGATTGACCGGACCAGTCAATAATAATTTGGCGTTTGGGTTGAGTGGTAGGCTTACGACCAATGAATACTATTACACTATTAACAACCACAATCATGAATCAGCTGCAATTGCTCATCCGAAAATTGAAACCTAAAGAGTCAGAAACTTTAGCCGCTATTCTTAAACGAAGTAGTGGAAGATCAAAAAAACAGTATCAGTTATTTTGTTTTTTAAATGATGATAACCCGGTACGTGAACATACTATTATTACGAATCTTTACGGTAATAATGAAAACTCAAAACAGAATTACCGCAAATTAGTCCAAAGGCTTGAAAAAGTTATCCTAAGTGTCCTGGAGAAACACAATATTCATATCCATTCAATCAAGCAAATGGAACGTGGTATTCTATCCGTTCAACGATTGAACGTGCTTTTATCCAATGATTATGGCGAGAACCACATACAATCTGAGTTTGAAAATATGGACAAACAAGCACAGGACAATCAGTTATTTTTAAATCAGGTTCTTTTGGAGCGTGCAAAGTGCGAAAGTTTTTATTTATCTGAATGCCCATTGGTTTCTCTGGAGAAAATGAAGTCAATCCATGAACTATCCAAGTTTGTCACTGAAGCTAAGCTCTTTCACATGAGCTGTAAACGCTATTATTTAATTGAAAGTGATCATTCGGAGTTACTTCATAAAACTCAAACTATCATTCATGAATATTACATCCGGTGCAACGAACCTATTATTGGGTTTCATTACCATGCCGGTTCTATCATTCTAAACTTTATTAAAAACGAATCATCAAGCTGCTCTTACCACATCGATCAGTTGGAATATTTAGTTAGGAAGCACGAGGTTTTAACCAAAGGTGCTTTGAATGATGAATTTGTTTTATTGAAATTTCTTTGTTCTTCATTGAAATTAAATGGAAGCCAACAAATAAAGCAGTTATTGGGGCAAGACTTTTACAGACTTTTCAAAAGTTCTAAGGAGTCATTGTCTGAGCGGGTTCAGACCAAACCATTTGAACTAGACGTATTGATTCGATTACTTATTATTCGCGAAGATTTCAAAATGGCACTCACCATTATCAACAGTGCAACGAAAAGAGGTTTATTCAGAAATGCTGAGCATTTAATTCAACGCCTGGATAAATACAGTCTTATTGTCAACAGTATTTCCGGGAACTATACTAATGTAAATTCAATTTTGAATAAAATTCAATCAAATAGGAGAAGTAGTGAGGCGATGCGATTTTATTTGCCGATGTACAAGTTTATTGCTCACCAGGAGTTACCGGGTGCTAACTTTTTGGTTAATTTAGATTCATTCCGCAGAAATTTAAGAAGAAATGTTACCCAGTTTAATGAAAAAGAATTAAGTATTCAAGAGATGGATCTGCTGCAAACAATTTATCGGTTTTTGTCAAATCGGCTTTCAGATAAAATGGCGAACGGGAGTATGGAAAATGAGCTTTTAAATCATCTGAAATCCAATTTCAATGTCATGGACATTCATCAAATACAGGCACTTGTTTTAATTAAATGGCTTGAAAAAAGGGTTGTTGCTCCTTTTAAGAACCCGCTGTTATCAGGGAATAAAAGAAGGATTGCAAAGCGTTCATTTTAATTGCATAAAACATTATTAATGAAACAGGTCTCGCATAAAATATCAAAACTCATTTTTGAAATCTCCATGACAGGAGATGAAAATCAAGTGAGAAAACTGCAAATGGAAATGGAACAATTGTTTTCAACCCATATTGCAGAAGCTCTCGATCAGCCCTTGAGTCGATTCTCCCATGAAAATGCCAGCTTTGTAATTGATAAACTGGAAATCGACATCGGTTCTTTTGATCTTAAAACCGATAAAAAAAAACTGTTTAAAACCATTTCAGAAAAAGTAGAAGAAGAGATCCATAAGATTTCTAAAACCATTGAAGCTCAAGACGGATATAGTCCCTTCAAATTGAAAACAGATACCTCAGAGACCGAGCTTGTTTTCTACGTTCTTCGCAATGGTCACCTACCCTGGTGGGTCAACTTCGATCAAAAAGTGAATGTGGTGACTTTTTTTAAGCAATTCATTCAAAAATCCAACGGAAAACAAATTATCGGCCTGAAGGATCAATTAGTAAATCCTGTTTTCAGAAAAAGACTGATTCATTATTTACCCGGAGAAGAACTGATCGGATGTGTTCAAATGTTGATGCCGTCATTCATCAAAAGCAATAAGGAAATAGTAGAAACCTGTAAAACATCTTCACCTTTTAAAGCACTTTTTTTTGATTTAGTATTCGAACTCCCGAATCAAAAAAACAGCAGTCACATTCAGGAGATTACTGAAACGTTGATAGAACTGCTCCTGGATTATGACATCCCACCAAAAATAGTCAACCCGGAAGTTTTACCTGTACCAAAAGACCTTTTGTCGCGATTAAAATCAGTCCAATTAGCTGCTGAAAAAGCGAAAGGACTCAAACGTAAACCGATTGATTCAAAGGAGCTATCCGATCAAAAAAAGAAACGGGCAGAAAGAGTGAAATCTGCTCAAACAGACCATATCCCTGATGAAACCCAAAACAGCATAGAGATCAGTCATGCCGGTTTGGTATTACTCTTGTCTTTTTTACCTCATTTTTTCCAAAATATCGGGATTGCTACGAGTAAAGGATTTAATTCGGCAGCTGAACAACATGCTGCCGTATACCTGCTCCACTACATAGCTTCAGGCAATCTTGATATCCCTGAGGAGCACGAGCTATTTTTTGAAAAGTTGATTTGCGGAATAGAAATCGATGAAGTATTGATGCCGTTTTCTGAATTCAAACAAGCTCATTTAGATGAAGTAGAGGATCTTCTGACATCTGTCATTGAAAACTGGAAAGCACTTAAAAGCAGTTCTCCTCAAACACTTCAATCTGCTTTTTTACAACGTTCGGGATTCCTCATTCAAAGAGATGACGGAGCATGGAGTTTACATATTGAAAGGCAAACGATCGACATTTTATTGGACAAAATCCCGTGGACTATTTCTATTGCACGACTGCCGTTTAGCAGCATGATGTTTTATACGGAATGGTGATCGTATGGACTTGTCTAAGAAAGAACCTTTTAATACACATCCTTTTTTTCACTTACGCTTACGGCAATACTTGTTGTAATATTCTTCCGATTCTTTATCTCCCAACTCCATGGCTTGTTGAAAGTCTTCACAGGCTTGTTTCTTTTTTCTATTATTGTAATACGTAATTCCACGCAATCCTATAGCATTTCGTCTCAAATTAGGAGTGTCTTCATGATCATTAATGAGTTTAATACCTTTATCTAGTAATTCAATCCGCGTTTTAAAATCCTTTTCAGCGGCAGCTAATAATATGTATGGTTCAGCGGCATTTGGATCCAATTCAATAGCACTGGCAAAATCTTTTTTACCAACATCCATATTTTTAATTGCATAATATGACAACCCACGACGTTTATAAGCATCCGCTGTTGGGTGCAATTCAATTGCTTTGGTAAAATCAGAAATCGACAATTCTAAACTTTTTTTATCCGAATTGAGATCTCCTTTGAGCGCATAACACTTTGCCCTGTTGAAATAAGCATCATGAAGCAAGTATTCAAATTGGGAGTCAATAACTGCGCTGAAATCCCTGATTGCATCATCCAAGGATCTTAAGCCCATATTGAGCTCTCCCCTGCTGAAATAATGGGCAGGATACGGTTGGAGTAAAATAGATGAGTCATAATCCCGGAGCGCTAACGTGTTTTCATTCAATGCCTCGTGTAATTGTGCCCTACGGTAATAACTGCGGGCTGTGGGAATTAATTGAATAGCAAACGTATAGCTTTGAACTGCTTCTTGCTTTTTGCCCTGTGCCATTTGCTTTTGTGCCTGTTCATCCAATTGCAAGGCTTCCATACCGTGCTGGGTTGCAAAAGCAATCAATTGATTTTCCAAAAAGAAATAATCTTCAAAAACCCTTTTCTTTTCGTTATTCTTAATCAAATCGACGTATGGAATATAGGCCCAAAAGACATCCTCCACCCATTGAATAAACTCCTTGTCTGTTTTATTTCCTTTGATGCCTTTGGTCAACGCTTCAGCCTGAGCAGGATTTTCTTCCAGCGCATTGATTAAAATCCAGGTAGCTTCGCTGACTTTGTTGCTGTCCAGGTAACTTTCTGCTCTTTGAATGGTATAAGGAAGAGTCAGAATGGACCGGTTAACAGGAATTTTGTTTTGTGCATAAGCTGAGAGACTTAGCACAACAAACAAACAGGCGAAAAAGAGCTGTTCCAGATGCATCTTATTTTCACTTACGCTTGCGACAATATTTGTTGTAGTGTTCCTCTGATTCTTTATCTCCCAACTCCATGGCTTGCTGAAAGTCTGCACATGCCTGTTTCTTTTTACCATTGTCATAATAAATCACTCCCCTTAAGCCTATGGCATCTCTTTTTAGATTTATTGGATCATTATCATGGATTAATTCAATACATTTAGTCAACCAATCAATCCGCTTTTTAAAATTATCTTCTCCAAAAATATTTCCTAACGCTCCTAAAAAAAAATAACTTTGGGCATCCTTAGGATCCAATTCAATAGCCTGCATAAAATCCTTTTTACTTGCTTCTTTATTCTTGATATGATAATAAGACAGACCTCGTCGTTTATAAGTATCCGCAGTCGGGTAAAGTTCAATAGCTTTCGTAAAGTCAAGAATAGATAATTCGGTGCTTTTTTGATCTGTGTTGAGATCTCCTTTCAGTGCATAACACTTTGCCCTGTTGAAATAGGCATCGTGAAGCAGGTATTCAAATTTCGAATCAATAACTGCGCTGAAATCCCGGATGGCATCATCCAAGGATCTTAAGCCCATATTGAGTTCTCCCCGGCTGAAATAATGTGCAGGATACGGTTGGAGTAAAATGGATGAGTCGTAATCCCGGAGTGCTGCCCTATTTTCATCTAAAGACTCATGTAATTGTGCCCTGCGGTAATACCTGCGGGCAGTAGGAATTAATTGGATAGCAGTTGTGTAGCTTTGCACCGCTTCTTGCTTTTTGCCCTGCGCCATTTGCTTTTGTGCCTGTTCATCCAATTGCAAGGCTTCCATACCGTGCTGGGTTGCAAAAGCAATCAATTGATTTTCCAAAAAGAAATAATCTTCAAAAACGCGTTTTTTTTCATTATTTGAAATCAAATCGACGTGAGGAATATAGGACCAAAACACATCTTCCACCCATTGGATGAATTCATTATCTGTTTTAGTCCCTTTGATGCCTTTGGTCAACGCTTCAGCCTGAGTAGGATTTTCTTCCAGCGAATTGATTAAGATCCAGGTAGCTTCGCTTACTTTATTGCTGTCCAGGTAATTTTCTACTCGCTGAATGGTATAAGGAAGAGTCAGAATGGACCGGTTAACAGGAATTTTGTTTTGTGCATAAGCTGAGAGACTTAGCACAACAAACAAACCGGCGAAAAAAAGCTGTTTCAGATTCATCCTATTTTCACTTACGCTTGCGGCAATACCTGTTGTAATTTTCTTCTGATTCTTTATCCCCCAACTCCATGGCTTGTTGAAAGTCTGCACACGCCTGTTTCTTTTTTCCATTATTGTAATAAATGATTCCCCGCAAACTCATGGCATCTCTTCTTAAATTTGGGGTTTCTTTATCATACCGGATCAGTTCAATGCATTTGGTCAACCAAACAATCCGCTTTTTAAAATTATCTTTTTCAGAATCATCTTTATAAGCTCCTAAAAAAAAATAACATTGAGCATCATTAGGATCTAGTTCAATAGCCCGCAAAAAATCTTTTTTACCTGACCCTATTTCTTTGAGTGCATAATAAGATACTCCCCTTCGTTTATAAGCATCTGATGTTGGATACAACTCTATAGACTTCGTGAAATCAACAATGGATAATTCAAGGCTATTTCTATCCGAATTGAGATCTCCTTTGAGCGCATAACACTTTGCCCTGTTGAAATAGGTATCGTGAAGCAGGTATTCAAATTTCGAATCAATAACTGCGCTGAAATCCCTGATGGCATCATCCAAGGATCTTAAGCCCATATTGAGCTCTCCCCTGCTGAAATAATGGGCAGGATACGGTTGGAGTAAAATGGATGAATCATAATCCCGGAGCGCTAACGTGTTTTTATTCAATGCCTCGTGCAATTGTGCCCGGCGGTAATACCTGCGGGCTGTGGGGATTAATTGAAT
The DNA here is from genome assembly GCA_946478775.1 of uncultured Flavobacteriales bacterium. The sequence continues at coordinate 16,680 of CAMLDR010000009.1, read as the reverse complement.
GGCCGTTGTATAACTTTGAATCGCTTCTGTTTTTTTATTCTGTGCCATCTGTTGCTGTGCACGTTCATCTAATTGCAACACTTCCATTCCATGCTGTGTGGCAAAAGCTATCAACTGCGTTTCCAGGAAGAAATAATCTTCAAAAACCCTTTTCTTTTCGTTATTCGTAATCAAATCGACGTATGGAATATAGGCCCAAAAGACATCCTCCACCCATTGAATAAACTCCTTGTCTGTTTTATTTCCTTTGATGCTTCTGGCCAGTGCTTCTGACTGAGCCGGGTTTTCTTCCAAGGCATTGATTAAAATCCAGGTAGCTTCGCTGACTTTGTTGCTGTCCAGGTAGCTTTCTGCCCGTTGAATGGTATAAGGAAGAGTCAGAATGGACCGGTTAACAGTAATTTTGTTTTGTGCATAAGCTGAGAGACTTAGCACAACAAACAACCAAACAGTGATTAACTTATTCATATCCCCAAATTTACAAAAGTTGTTCCAAATTAACTGGATTACTTAATTATTTTGGATGGCTGATGAGGAAGAGCATTTCCGAGATTGAATACCAGTTTCACACCGCCAGACAACACTGATGGTATCCCCAAACTGGGCACAGGTGCACGTTTTTCCATAAAAACCTGTGCTGAGAAAACACCTTTGGGAATATCGGCAAATTGGTTCACGCTGAATCTAAGGGAGAAAGTAGTGGCATCTTTTCCCTTCATGATGTCATCCGAGAATGAGCCTATAAATTCGCAAAGACCATTTTGGATAGTGAGGTTACCGGATAGTGTATGCTGCTGGCCAATTCCATTCACAGCGTCCTGGCTGGTGGCATTTGGATTGGGTGTCAGGTCTCGTGTGTAGGCCCAATCATAATTCAGGTTTGCATTGACTTTCCAATATCCTATTGGATCGGCATTGATTGAAATTCCGGTTTTTCCGGACCATAGATCCATTCTTTTAAAATCATTCATTCCCGGAATAGCATTCACCCCTGCATAATTCAAGGAAGTGGATAGTGCCAAATTTTTCGACGGCCGATGTGCGACACTCAAACCAGCTCCATAATTAAACACCGGGTAATCAGGCATAGCATTGAGATAAGCTTCATTTTTTTCCCTGCCTGTAAACTTCGCAAGTGACAAATCCTTCCAGGTTGTGTCCTTATCGAAACTAAAGTCAGGAGTGTTTTGTTCCATGATCGAATACCCCTGACCAATCATACTGTACGCTTTTTTGTCTTCACCGAGTTTCGTCATAGGAGTAAAAAACTGCCCGAATCCCGTACCTAAAACGGTAGTTTGATTCATCAGTTTCGAATTTTCAGTTCTACTCTTTGAAAACTCATAGTTTAAAGCGCCATAAACACTGGGAGGCATTTTTTTTGGATCCGTTTCAAACATCCCCTGGTAATTCGCCAAACTATTCTGGTCGGGCTTAAATTCTCCGGATCTTCCGGGCGGACTAGGATAAGTGGGCAGGATTCCTTTTTCACCGAATGGCTGGTTACTCACCCGAAGTTTGTGCTGGATGGAACTTTGACTGTTCCCCCATGGAGCGGTGCGCTTGTAATCCACAAGCGTTTTATTGAGAGGAACCAATGTTGTAAAATAAGCAGGTAAAATACCCCATTCTCCGAGGGCTGTTTTAAACACATTGGAATCTTTTGCAAAAATATCTGAACCCGCTAAAGCTGCCAAAGCCGGTATTCCATAAGCTAAAATATTCTTTTCGAAGTAATCGCCGGTTTTCTTTCCCAAATAATTACCAAGAGATTTTACTGCAAATTCTTCCAGCAGCGTGTCCAATATCCCGGTTTGTAAAGCATCCCATAAATCCATGTACACTTTTGTTGGAGGAACGAGTTTATTGTCATCAAAATATTTTGAAGGATATAAGTACTTGAAGAACTCGGTCGGATCGCCGCCCCATTTTGCCCATAAGGCCTCTTTGTTTGCAAAACCGGCACCTCCTTTCTTGAATTGTTTTTCATAAAGCTTATAAAAAGCAAAAAGCTTCTCCTGTTTTTCGGAAAGAGGCACGCCCTCCTGGTCCAGGAATTGTTCCAGCTCATAGGCCTCCAAATAATTGCCCGGATTGGCCTGTATAAACTCGAACCAGTCAATACTTAATGTCTCCGGTTTAATATTTGAAATTACACCACCAATTTGGCTTTCTGCTATATTGCCTTCTTTCAGACTCTCATCTTTATGCTCAAACCGCGCAAAATCATCTGCATAGAAGAATCTTAACAGATCGTCTTGTACCTCGGAAGGTTTCGAAGGAATGTCATTTTGATAGTATTTTGCAGGGAACGCTTTAAACAAGAGGCCCGGCAGAATAATAAATTTGTAAAAAAGAGTAGGATCCAAATCAAAAAAAGGATTCTGATACCCAATACCTAATCCGGGTTTCCCTTTAAAATACCGCTCATAAAACTGAACCGATTTTAGCTGTAGTTTCTCGGTATCACCTCCCGTGCGGCGAAGAGATTCCAACTCATAGGCATCCAGGTACATATCCGGATTGACTTGAATGAGTCCCCAAAATGCACGTGTTTGCTCATCAGCAGCTTTAATTGCGGAAATAGATAGTTTCTTGGACTTATTATCTCTTACCCTTTTTACAACCGCCTGGTTTTCTAACCGGTTATTGTTCAAATACCCCAATCGCTCCTTCTCCGAACCATAGGTGGCGTCATTCCGCGATTTTTGCCACAAACTCCTTAAAAAAACAGGATTCTTTCGCTTTTGCTCTCTGATTTCCTCTCTTTTATCCTTGAACTCACTTTTACGCGTTGCTCGTTTGTCCTTGTAATTTTTATCGGAATCTTTTGTGTCCTTTATCTTCCTTTTATCGGCTCTAAAACCCTTTCTGTTTGCTTTTGACTGCTCTTTGAGGCTCTTATAAGGCGCTTTGATCGCCGCTCTTTTTTCCTTGAAATCAGCTTTCAGGTTTTTTCTTCGCGCCCTTCTTTCCTTGAAAGAAGTACTCATCTTTCGCTGTGTCTTTCGCTCTTTTTTATATGTTTCCTTGTTCTTAATCAACTTTTCACGAACCAAATCGGAGGGCATGGTAAATTCCAGGTCCGAAAACTTATCAACGAAGGCCTTAGGGTCCACTTTGTCTCCTTCATAACCGAATACTTCATTGATTTCTGCATCGTCTTTGAAAAACAGGACCATGAAGTTATACAATCCCAGTTTTTCTTCCTTAGTCGGTTCCGAAACCTTCAAAAGGTAATGCAAAAGGGCCTTTTTTTCCTGGACACCTAACGGAGTCTGGTATTCTTTGTTGGCATACAACAGGATCTCTTTTCGGGCAAAGTCTTCCGGTTTGGTATCCGGTGTCGGATTGTTTACCTTTTTTATTTCCTCTTGTTTTTCCGCTTTTTTCTTATCATCCAAGTCCGGTTTTTCCAACTCGGTTTCAAGATCCTTTATCTTCTGTTGCTTTTTCCCCTCCTCGTATTGTTTAAAATCATTTTCACTAAGCAGCACTTTATTTTCGATGTCCTTGATAATGACTTCCGGGTCCAGGTGATCTTTTTTCTTTTCTTCCTGCTCATCCAGGATTTTGATCTTATATTCCTTGACCATCGCTTTATCCTCTTCCGTCAGTAACTTCTCCCGTTCGGTTTTGATGAATAGATTGAGCGTATTGAATGTATCTATCTTTTCTTTCAACGATTTAGTCAAGTCCCGGATATCCTTGATATAATCCTGTTTCCGCCTTTCTCGAAGATCCTCTTTCTTTTTCTTGAGCCTCTTCTCAAATGCTTCCTTGACATCTTTGAGCTTTTTCTCCTCGCTTGTAATCTGGAGGGTAACCTTGGAAAGGTCTATAATTTTACGTTTAAGATCACTGCCCTTGGTAGTTTTTTCTTCCTTTTTAATGTTTTCAGCCTCTTTTGTCTTCAGCTTTTCATCCAATGCTTTTTTCCGTTCAGACTTTACGGTTTCATCACCCGTTTCTTTCTGATGGCTTTTTTTCAACCAATCAAGCGCCTCGATTTCCACATGTTTCTTTTCAACATATCCTTCGTTTCCGCTAAATGCTATTTTATACCAATTTTTGGATTCTTCCTTGATAGTCAATATCCCGACAAGCTGCTCAGGCAATTGATTTTTGGCATTAAAATCTTCCTCCTTCCTTTTTTCCTGTTGATTGACCTCATCCTGGTAACTCCACGGTACGCTTACCTCGCTGAAAAAAGAAATTATCTGAAGCTTCAGTTCTTCCTTATTAACGGATTCTTCGCTTTTTCTATCTTCGGAGATCAATGACTTTAAAGGGACTTTTTCAACAGAATATAAAATGGCGTCTGAAGATAAGCAGCCTGTAATTTCAGGGGTAAATACTTTAAAGCTTTCATCCTTAGGGGTGTCTTTTTTTTCAGGCTTTTTCTCCTTTAAAGAATCATCGGTTGTAGTCAGGGGTTGAGTATCTTTTATGGAAGCTCCGTTGGAACTTGATCCGGAATTATCTGCGGACCCATTAGACACTTGACTCTTAGTGAAACTTCCTGTTTCAAAATCCTGCACTGCAGCAGCCTCTGTTTCCATTGAAGGCTGTGGATCAAAAGTTCTTTCACTTGCCATAACTACAGGGTTTTTCCTTCTTTCGCCAGCTCAACCGCCACTGCATTTCGAACATCGCTATGCGTAATTGCAACAGTATTGGACGCAATGTTTTGAATGGCAATCTTACTTATGACGTTGTTTATTTGAGCACCGCTTAATTTGTATGTTTTCGCCAGAAAGTCTACGGTTAACTCATTCTCCAATGTCACACCATCAGGAAGCATTGAACTCCAGAGTGTTTTACGCTCTTCCACGTCAGGAAGCGGAAAGTGGATCATTTCATTGAATCTTCTGGCAAAGGCATTGTCAATATTGTTTTTAAAATTGGATGCCAGGACCACCATTCCCGGATATTCTTCAATGCGCTGCAATAAATAACTCACTTCCTGATTGGCATACCGGTCATTTGAACTGCTCGTTTGAGTTCTGCTGCCAAAAAGTGCATCCGCCTCATCGAAAAACAAGATCCAATCGGAATGTTCTGCCTTGTCAAATACACGAGCCAGGTTCTTTTCCGTTTCGCCAATAAATTTTGAAACGATCTTTGAAAGGTCTATTCTAAATACAGGAACTCCCGTTAATTTACCAAGTAAAGAAGCAGTAAGACTTTTTCCTGTTCCCGGTGATCCGTAAAACAAAACCCGGTATCCTGGCTTCAGGTGTTTCCCGTATTCGGATTGATAGAGTTCATTTTTAAATTGAAGCCAGTTGAGCAACTCCTGCAAGCGGGATTTTGTGGAAGGGGCCAATATTAAATCGCTCCATTCCAGGGAAGTTGAAATTTCCTTTGCCGGAAACTCATTGTTAAAAGGAGGTATATAACGGGTTCCCGTAGTGCACCAGGTCAGGCATTCTTTGGTAGGACTGATTAGGCGCGCATTAAAAATTGCCTCCTCTTTATTCTCGGAAAAATCAAGAAGCCTGCCTTTGAATAATCGGGCTTCCTGTTCAAAAAGATGCATCAGCATAAAACGTTTTTGCAAATCACTTCCTGCAGCTAAAAAGAAAAATGTCTCAATCGTTGGTAAAAACAAACGCCCGTATTTAGACTGCATTCCACCAACCAACGGATTTATTTTATCTGTCGGTTGATCTTTTTGCAACAACTTATCCAACAAACCCGGATCAATATAAGGAGCTAATGCTAAAATCAAGAGCAATCTCTCCTCATCAATCAGGTTATACTCCTGAATCAAGGAACCGTAATGTGATGGCAGCGAATTGTGCACAGGTGGCGTTAAAACATTGTTGCCTCCGGGTGTTTTTTTTTCATCTGCATTCAACAACTCGTTCATTCGAATCTCAATCATCGAACTTAACCAATTCAGATCTGCTGCAATATCTGAAGCATTGGCAACAGACCTGCTCTCCAGAATAAGTTCTATATTGATCGATTCATCCATACTTGTCAATTCAAATTCTACTCTTTAAAACATCTGCTCACTCTATTTACCTATCCCCCTCCAACATTCACTGTTACCACACTGCTTGTTCCATTTTGCAATACAGCCTGACTGGTCGGATCAATGAGTTCGAACGTGTAAGAGAACGAGTCTATCCCTGCAAATCCATTTACCGGAACATACGTCAGGAACCATTTACCATTTTGATAAGCAATTCCGGCTGTTCCATACTGCTGGGTATTTCCCGGATTGTTCGGGTAGTTATACGTTGGCATCAGAGATTGCTGCATGGATTGACCGTCTGGCGGGATCACAAAATTATAGGCAACGCGCGCTCCGTTTTTATTTACCAAATAGAGCTTAATATTGGAATCAGTATATTCATTTCTGTCGAATTGTAAAGCGTCGGAAACATCTATAAACATCAATGCGGGTCCTGTCGATTTCATCACTCCTTTTGCATAAGCGTAATCTCCCGGATCGTATACTGCGATATACGGAGATGTTAATGCCGGCATGTTAATACTGCTTTCGGAAGTCGGTGCCGGAATTTCATCACAAGAACAGTGACAGTTTATCAGGTACGGCAAGGTGAAATCAGCTATTACCTGATCTCCATCCAATATATTGGGTGCCGGACGAGAAGTAACCGGTACATTACCCGCCAAACTCAACTGAATATTAGTCAATGCAAGCACCTGTGACTGCATGTTTTTTACCTGCTGTTGCTGTGCAAATGACTTTGCAGGCTGAAATTTTGCTTTGGCAAGTCCTACTTGCAGCGCCTTGATCTGTTGGTTTACAGCAACTGCATACTGTCTGGTAGGTTGACTGATCTGAACCGGATTTCCCGATACCACCATAATGTAAGTCCCTCCTTTCGGTACTCCCGCCTGATGTGTTACACCCGGATGTTTTTTGATAAAGTTGGAAAATAAGGTAATATCATTTTGCCTTAGGTAGGTCAAACGGTACTGATACAAATAGTACAAAGTTGTTAACGCTTTGTAGTCATTATTTCCGATAAAGCCCGCCAATGGTGCTTTATAGCCATCAAAATAAGCCACAAAGTTCGCATATAATCCTGGCGTATTTGCTAAAGTCTTACTTCTCGTGATAAGATCAAGAACCTGGTTTTGAGCCACCGTCACATTGATCGCATACTGCTTTGCGTTGTTATATGTTTGAATAAACCCGTCTTCCTGGTTCGGGGTTGTACCCGTATATCCAAAATTGAATTCATTGAAATCGAAAGGAAGCAACTGCCCGGCAAGCTCGTATAAGCTTTGAGCAAGTTCCAGTAAATTCGACTGAAAGTATGCAGATGCTTCAGCCAGATTTCTTCTGGTTGCAAAAACGGGGTACTGACGACCCTCTACAGCTGCTAATTGAGGTTGAGGGGATGGTTCTGCCTCCGCTTCCGCTTCCACTTCCAACTCTCCCAGTCGAACAGATTTCCCAACAGTTCTCGGAGTCATCCATCCAATTTGAGGCTGAATAACAGACCCTTTTTCAGCGGATCCGCTGTTTGATTGTGCAGCCAATGATGAAACAAACGCCGGAAACGGTTTTAACTGCACCGTTTTATTGAATACCGCAATCTGGTTAAACAAATTAAAAGACATTTCCTTTATGCGTTCGCGAAGCAGGAGGTATTGCGTACGGATATCATCGAAGTTACAGCGCTCTTTAATATCATCAAACGGCTCTCCGGACAAGCGAACTGTCAGGAAATTAAACGGCAGATTAAAACGGCTTCTTAAACTATCCAGCTCATCTTCCACATCCAAATAATGCTGACGGATTGCACCCTCAATACGCAGGAAATTGTATGGATCCATATCGTAATAAAGAGGTGTTTCAACTGGTCCCTGATTGCTTGTCTGTACGACAGACTGATTACCATAAGCCAATGGTTTCAGACCATGATTGAACAAACATTCTTTGATGAATTTGTAACTCCAGTTTTCCTCTAACGATCCAAGACCTGCCTCCTCTTCACTGATGAAATAATAATAAGGAATGGAACGCATACTTAGCGGATCTCTTTTTTCATTGCTCGGTGTTATCAAAACGGGCTGACCAAGTGTCCCTGGAGGAACCGGCGTTATTGAAGGGTTATTAACGATGCTCAGATTAAACTTTTTGGTCATCAACACCATTCGTTTATGAAGCATCACCAGGCGGTCAAGAGCATCATTACCTCCTGTAATTGCCTGTGAAGGCGTAAAATAATTTCGGTATTTAGCCGGAATTCCGCCAGCATCAGCGATTACTTCACCCAATAACAAATGCATTGGAAAACAATCCATATCGCTGCAGCATTCGGACATTAATGCAAAAGCAGCATCATAAAATTCATTGTACGCCAGAATTAAATCCTTGATAAAGTCATAGAAATACTGGACGCCTAAGTACATTGGTCCGGCAGACTGCTGATTTAAAAACGATGTCCAGGATAAATCGGGTAACCCGGCAAACGGATTGGAACCATAGATCGGTGCAAGCACTCCCGCAAAATCCGTATACGTTTGACGTAAAGCATCAAATAAAGCATTATAAAGTGAGATATTTGACGGCAGGAATTCACTTTTAAATGTATTGTTCAATATCTGCTGAACGTAGTTTTGTGAAAATTCATTATAGCTCGTACTTTGCGGCGTATTCGGCTGGAATTTCGGTTCACCGATAATGAAACGAGGTAAATTGTATTTGACATTATTTTGTTTGTCCGGAATGCAGGTTCTCGGGATGATTTTATTATCCAGGTCAGAGATGGAAACCAGCAGTTTGCGCAAAGTGAACACTCTGTTCATTCCCCGGTCATCACAACTTTTACCAAGGCATGACTTTGAATCATCATCTACAGATTCGTAAAACAGCATCACCACTTTATCGCTTAAAAAGTCAACGGGTGCATTTAAGAAGCTGATACCCGGTTCTCCATCCACATTCTGATCGATCGAAATGAGTTCAAATAATTCCACATCCTGTTGTCTTGTATCCGGATCAACAAAGGGAAGATATGTCATTCCAGAAGGAAGATTATAAGGTCTGTAACGATTTAAGCTACAGTTTCCCGTTGACATCAAATACCCTTCTGACGTAACACCAATCCCTTTTGATATATGAATCAGCGGTGGATTCGCTGTTAACTCAACATCCAATTTCAATCCACAAACGACCCCGGAGCCAATCAACTTGACTCTCGTTAATCTGTTCTGCTCATCCAAATAAGCCGTCATTTGATTCAATTGAGAACTGGTAAGTACCTGATTCCCTTCGAATACAGGATAGCTATTTATTAACTGGCTCATAATCCTTTCTTTTTTTTAATTAGTTCCTAAACTTGTTCTATTTAATATGATCGTGTTGTTCTCTATACTGTCACTGATGGTACAATCGTGAAGCGTTCCTTGCGGATAAACACTTCTAAGACTTTTCAATACTTTAATTACTTCTGACAAAGCACGACTAAGCTCAACCTTATTTTTATTCTCCTTTTGGTTTTCAATCAGCCACTTTTTCCAGGCCTTTTCAAATTGTCCCATCTGTTCATTACTTACCCAGCAAATACTTGGCACGAGATGAGCAGGACACTCTAACCGGAATTGCCTGTTGAAAAAGGCGCGAAAATCCTGGTTGCTGAATCGTCCCTGCCAGGCTGGCATAATAGCCGTCAATACAAACGAATATGGATCATCAATAATGCACGCATCGCAATCATCTCCTAAATTCACAGACAATAATTCGTCTTCGACCGCTGTTTTCCGCGCATAAACCGTCATCATGGCTTCAGTTCCTGCTGCCTGGACATAAGATACCGCGTACTCGCCATCATTCACGCCGTTCTCCGACCCGGAAATGACAATTGGAATCTGCGGATTTACAAAGCTTGCTTCTACGTCGGCTATTACCAGATCTGAAGTTGGTATATCCGTAATTGGAACCGTAGACAAATACTGCAATTTTCCATATTCCGTTAAAGAGACGTCAGGAAGTGGTTCGTATATCTTAAGAGTTGTATCAACTCCATCAAAATCCGTGCTGATCAGGTGATAAGTCCCATCTAACAAATCATTCTCCGAACCTGTTATTCGAATTTCCTGAATCGGAATAAAATCAGCGGTAAAATCACCCGAAACAACTAATTCATTTTCAGTGACATTTACTTCTATCACATCCAATTGCTTTCCAAGTGAAACCATTCCGAAAATGAGCCAGTTGTTGTCTAAAGGAGGTACTCCATCACCAAAAGGTAAAAACAACTCTTCGCGCACTTTCGGTCTTAAAAGAATGTGCTCCACCAGGTGCATTCCTTCATGCGAGAAAAACGTTTTTCTAAAATAAGCCGTGAGTTGCTGCACCGCAAATTCATCAGCCCCACCTTTCACGACAAATGAATTCGAACCCGGTTGTGCTTCTATTATTTCAAGAGATTTCTCGTATCGAATAAATCCTAAATCCAGGTCTTCATCTGAAATAGTTTCCACGACCCAAATGGTTGTTTGGGTCGAAACCGGATTGTATAAAATATCGCGAACCGTATATATCCCATCATTCTCAGTAGAATCGTACACTGAAAATTGATCTCCAATGAATAAGCGGGTAGCAAGATTTTCACTAGCTACTGTCATGAAGTGATCAAACTTATTGACTGCGTTTACTACAAAATCCGTTTCCTCAAAAACCAATTTTCCGTTGCCCATTAAGCTTGGAATTGATTCCTCGACATTTACCAGAATTAAGGCTCCTTGTGGGATAGCGGAAGAGACTGTATATTCCCCATCATTTCCGGAAGAATCAACTACGTTAATGATTCCCGGAGCAACCGGTCCATTCGGAGCATAAATAGCTGAAGCTATATCATCATTGAAATCGGAAGCTACACTGGTTGCAATAACCTCATCACAGGTATTTGTGATTTGAAACCGGTAAGAGCCGGGAATAAGCGGGTCGTATTCCGAAAATGTATAATTCGATCTTAACAAACCGCGTGAAGCAATATCAAAGAAGTTTTGATCGATTTGACTAATCCCTTCATCAATCAGCATTTGTGCCGTCTGCTTACTGTACAAGATCACTCCGTAAGGGAATGAATCGACTAAAACCGGGGTATCCGCAAGTGTTATAATTGTTCGGAACTCTCCAGGAGCCGGCTCGTCCAGGGTTACGCTTTCAACCTCATAATTTCCATCGTTATTCTGAGAATCATCAATCGAAACAACATTTCCAGCTTCTAAAAACTGCAATAAATCTCCATTTACGGTAATTTGATAGTTAACCGGGTCAATTGCTAAAATTCCTGCTGATGACTTGCACTTCCCATAACCGATATATGGACCTTCAATTAACTCAAAGTTATTATTCGTTCCTGCGGGGAAATAATTCAGGGAGTACTCCATCAGGTATTTCGGAGGATCAGAAACCATATCAGCAATGACCGTGTCTAATTCAAAGTAATTTACCAGCGGAGCAATTAAATTATTCCTGTTTGATTCGGGATTATCATAATACTGTGACGAAAACTCTTCTACTGCCTCCTCCACAAAATCTTCAAATTCTGACTGGGTTGGCTCACTGCTAAAGGCTCCGCTTCTTGCAATTTTATTCCCCGATCTGCATGACACAAAAATGTAGTACAGTCCGTTCTCTTCTCCTATGGAGTAGTTTTCCGAACTAACGCCATTTATTATCAGTTTTTCAATTTGTTCCATTGCCAAATTTTGATCAGCAAAAGATTCAACGCTTTGCACGTCATAATCCGGAAGCGAGAGTTCAAATTGAAAAAGAGAAGGGGAAATTTCCAGTATCGTATAGTTTGGAGAAAAATGGAGCGTAACTCCTTCCGATGTGTCGATTCCCGAAAGCAGAGAAACTCTTCGCTCAAGTCCGGATATATTCTGAACACTCCAGATATCGCAAGGACTCTCATAGTTGAATGCTTTGAATCTTCCGCTACTGATAGCAGGATATTGATTCAGAAAATTGAGTTTATCAACCAGCAATTCTTCCGGTGTTTTTTTACCTGTCAACTTGTAAACCAACAACGCATAGTCCGTGAATTGTTCGCCAAAACGTGCCATCAAATGGTTTAAGAATCGGTTTCTTCGTTCATTAAACCCGTTTTCTTCTTCGGCAATATCCTGCAGATCTTCTGCATAGGTAATTTGATCTGTAAGAAGCTCTCCAATCCCAGGAACAACGGACTCCAGGCTTTGAGTGAAGTAGCTTTTATCAATGATAAATTCCCCATATTCATCCCGCTCTCCATTCATAGAGAATAATGAGCCGATATTCGCTAATTGTGAAAGGTAATCAGTAAACAGCTGATCAAAAATCAGGAGAAATCCTTTCAATTGTTTGGTTTGTGCTTTGCGTTGTTCAGAAACACCAGCAGGGAGTCCTTCACTACCAATCCCATAAATCACCGGAAAATCTTCCTGAATACTCTGATAATCGGACAAGTCTCTAAATTCCCCCTCCGGAACAGGAATGTTTAAAGGGGTATTATAAAGTTTTTGAGGACGTTCTTCGGCAATCAATTTCTCCAAAAGGGCATCCACTTCTTGGCGATTCGATTGGTAGGGGATTTCCTCCTTCAGAAAGGTTAGATTTGATTTATTGATACTCAAACGAGGAATGTAATTTTTATCAAATGCCAGGTGTAAACACCATTTTACACTTTGGGAAAGTATCCCGTCTGTATTATTTAAAGGAATATTTGCAATTTGCAGGTTCCGAACAGCTTCCACTCCGGGAATATCCATGATTATACTGATAAGATCAGAAACATGAATAGCTGATCTGATACCGGATGCATCCAATTCTTTGTCGTCAATGAACCCATGATTTAATAAAGGACCTTCAAAGATTTCTTCTGTCCGGTATCCTTTGGCATACATCTCTTCCAGCGAATAGAAATAGACTGTGGGAGAAAGGAAGTTTCTAACAGCAAAATAGATTTGAGCCTCCACTTCTTCGATATCCACATCCGTCGATAAGACGAAGTCTCCACACATTAGAATTTCTTCAACCTTTAAAGCATTTATCTGATAGAAATCTTCGCAAAGGTTTCTATTGGCCATTAATTTTTCTCGAACGGACTTTACAATTTCAAATACTTTCTGAACCTTTCTTTGGTAAAGAGAACTAAAACTCTGTTCATTTTGAGGATTAAAGAGCAGCTCCTCCAGTTGATTGAGGATACAATTAACACCTATAGGCTGGTTTCCTTTCGTAATACTTAACCAAATTTCTTTATTGGGTGTGAGCCCGAAGCCTTCCACTTTATATCCCGAAGGAAGGTTTTCAAAATCCAATACCAGATTAGCGGCACCTGAACGGATGGATACATTGCTCTCCCAATCCGTTTGTGAATTGTCCCATCGTGGAAACTCAATACTTACATTCACAATCGTACCGCTTAAAGCTGCATCAAAATCAAGTAAATCAGGATCCGCACAAGCGTATAACCCGATTTTCCCTTCAATGGTGTTTGCGTTCAAATCTCCCAACTCATCGCAGAAATTAAATTCCAGCAATACATTGTACAAGGGTTTAAGTTTTAAAGGTGCCTGATTTGGGGTGGAAGGAGTATAGCTCAGGACATCCTGTGAAAAATCAGCATAGATTGGGATTTCGTTTGTTTGTGACAACTGAATCCATGCATTTTTAACTCCGGCGACCGCACAAACAAGGTCATCGGGGTTATTAATTTCAACATCTATGAGTAATTTCCTGTAATCTTTGAAGGTAACGGCACTCATCGGAAGAATTTCAGCGGCAGTATAAAAATTCTTCAGGTCTTTTTTAGGATTATTCGGATTTTGGGCTAAAATATCGGGAACATTATAGGTAGTCCTGTACCCCAAATCCGTTATTGCATAGCTCAACACTTCGAGGATGGTTACCCCCGGATCGCTGAGATTAAAATCAGTCCACAGTTTCCCGGAAAGTCTCTCAATATGTTTGATACCTTCTTCCCGAAGAAAGTCAAAGCGCATACTTTCCAATGCCGGTTGATCCTTTGATAAAATTATATTTTCTGCCATTTCAATAAGAAATTTTACTGAGTACTTTTTTGATTCTCCTCGTTTACTTTCAATTCCACTGCATCTTCCTTCACTTGCTCCGAAGCTTGTGCATGAATCTTATTAACCGTTTCATACACCTGGTTATATGGAAATTGCCCTAAAGCCTTTATAACCATATTTACTTCGTTCACACTTAATATTAAATTGACCTGCTTCATGACAATCGATTTTATGGAAGTAATCCCAATGCTATAATTATATCTTCCAATTCATTGATTCGCTTGCGCATATTGTCCAGAACAGTAATCACGGTAGCATCGTAATCCGCCGAAAAACCGTCTTCATTCCGAGTTGTAATAGCTGCCTGGCGCCTTAATGTAATGACATCACCATTGCCATCCATAATACCCAGGTAAAGTTTCCCATCCAGCATTCTGGTATACATTTGTACGCCAGGCATCCCCGGAACAGATGAAGGCTCACTACTTTCTTGAATCACGAAAACATTCTGCCCGTTTACACCTACTGAATTTAGTCCGTCTTCAGGAAAAACATTCCCAATGACCGTATTTCCATTAAGAACAGCTGCCAAATTTTGATTGGCAAATTGATGCCCGTTGACTGTGTCTACATGCAAACCGATAACAGCAGAGGATTCACCTCCCCATTCGCCGGAACTCTCTATATGTAACCCAACTCGATTATCTCCAACATCCGCAGAGCTATTTGAAGAAACATTGGAAATAGTACTCCCGAAACTGGACCCGCTTACATCTCCCTGATTCAGAACTGCGAGGGTTCCTTTTTTTGCCGTCGTCCCGATGGAAACAAACAGAGGCTCTTCCGGATTGTAATAAATGTGATTCCCTTCTCCTTGCTGCCATTGACTCGTTCCTCCTGATGTTAAAGACATCCAGCTTGTTCCGTTATATCCTTCGAAATCGTCTCCGGTCCAACGAATGGCACCAGTGGTTGAATTTTCGGTATTCCCTAACTGAATGGCTCCATCCAATGAAAGACGTTCAATGGGATTAATGATTCCGGCACCGATGTAACCATCACTCGTTACAATGATTTTTTGGCTGGTTTCGATGGTATCGTCACCATGTATAAGGATCTCGCCCCCAATTCGCTGCAAGTTCAATACTGAAGCTTCCAGATTGAGTGTTTCACCGATGTATTCACCTGTTCTGGCTTGTACCCCTTGAGAATCAAAAACAATACTTTGATTAATCGGACCAACGTTCAAAACCCCGGAACCTTCTGTTAATCCGATTACGGAGTTCGGGTCTTCAAGCGGCAAGGAAATATGCAGCTTCGTCTGAGGCAAAGGTTCATTAATCCCCACATTTCCGGAAGGGTTAATAAACAATCTTTCGATCGAATTATCTACCTTACTTCTTATGGAAAGTCCGCCGTCACGAAGTTCTTCCTCTTCCTGAAGGTGGCCGATAGACCAACCGTTATTTGCCAAAGTGGCACTATTCAACACTTTCACTCCAACAATACCCGCAGGTAAAGATTCTTCCAATTGAAGTTTTTCCTCCGGATTCAGGCTTCCAAATCCAATATTTCCGGACTCCTGATTAATAAATATTCTGCTTTCGCTTCCACCCACCGTCTCTTGTGCGATGTTTAATCCTTTCAGGTCAGATACAAGCGGGTTCAAATTAATAGACCACTTATGTGTTCCGTCGGCCTCATGTAAGCTGATCAGTTTTTGGGTATCTCCTTCTGCAGCCACACCCAGTCTGTACGGAGGCTGATTGAGGCCGACCCCAAAGCGTTTAATACTGTCTGAAGGTTTATAAACAAAAACCCCATCCTCGTCACGATGTACGTAAGAATCAATTAAATCCGCAAACTGTTCCTGGGTAGGAATATCTCCCGTTTCAAAAAAACTATATAAACTTTGTCTTGGTAATATCGCCATGATTTTTTCTTTTTAGTGTTTTTATCCTATTTCAAAATCGTCATCAATTCCCATTGATCCGACTCCATTGTCTCCAAGTGTTATCCCATTGCCAACAATGAAGTTATTGCCAACAATTCCAGCACCGACACCGCTGTTTGCTTGTCCTGAACCGCTGCCTGACTGCCCGGAGCCGTTGCTTCCCTGTGCAGAAGAGCTGCCACCACACCCACAAGAGCAATCTGCTGCTGCGTGAGGTCCGGAAACAACATTATCGTCACATTCACAATCGTCTGTTTCAAGCACATATATTTCATGCTCTTCCACTGAGGTCAAAATGGAAGCTCCCGAATGCGGCTGAGCTAACTGAATATTTTTTAATGTCTCGCTCGGTGTGATCTGATCCATTTCAAAGCACGTAACATAATCTACATAGGAGCGCTTTTCAACAAAGTTCAGAATCACCGAAGCCTCTATCGTTGCACCGAACGAAATTTCCAATGCTTCATAAGCCCATGGAGCAAGAAATCCTTTTATCTCATCGTTCAAAAGCCGAGAATAAAACCCAGGGTCCATTCCGGGACGAAAGCGGACATTGAACCTTACAAAAATCTCTTCATATATCGGGTTCTTTACATGCAATTCAACAGCCGGAGGATTTATTTGAGTGATAAATTCTTTGATACGTTCCAGCAATACCAAACTGGATTGGGGTTTCAATAAGTTAACCGAATTGTGGTTTCGCAAGT
>CAMLDR010000008.1 GCA_946478775.1 uncultured Flavobacteriales bacterium | reverse complement strand
CTCTTTATCGATCCGCCGCTTGGCAGAGCAGGTATGACGAAAAAAGAAGCTTTGGAGAAAGGATTGAAAGTCTGGGAAGCGTACATGGAAATGTCGGAAATAGGCCGGGCAGTTGAAAAAGGAGAAACGAAAGGCTTTATGCGGATTTTGGTAAATGGAAATGACAAAATAGTGGGTGCATCCGTATTGGGAGTTGGAGGCGATGAGATCATTTCAGGTATCCTGAACCTGATGGTTTCCGGAATTTCCTACACAGCTCTTCGAGACACGGTTGTACTGCATCCCACGGTATCGGAACTGATCCCTACTGCATTGGGGAAACTAAAGGAGTTAAGTTCAGAATAAAAATTGGAAAGTTCGGGATTCTGATAATTGCAGTAATCCCGAACTTTGTTGAACACTTTTGATATGGATGATCTGTACATCAATAAATTTTGTCAGGACAAGTTCGGAGGTTCGAGAATTCTCGAACTGTGTTGAATACTCCGGATTATCGTACATCGAATTGAATGCGTCTGTTTTCGGCGCGTGCTTCTAAGGTTCTAAGTGGATTCTTCAGTTGGGTTTCACCACGTCCTTCCGTTGTTAAGCGGTCTGCTGAAATTCCCTGAGTCACTAAATACGCTTTTGCAGCCTCAGCACGTTCCTTCGAAAGTGCCAGGTTGTATTCCTGAGAAGCCCTGTCATCTGCGTGTCCTATAATATGAAGCTTATACGATGGGTTGTTCTTCATAACTGTGGAGATCGCTTTCAGCAGCTGCTTGTAAGAAGGGCTCATATCCGACTTGTCGGTTTCAAACTTCACTTCACTTTGTTCAATCATTGCAATCACTTCTTTGCTGTTGTCCGTTGAAAGATTTCCTGAGCGTTCCGGACATCCTTTCATTCCCGGTTCACCCTTTTCAAACGGACAGTCATCCGCATCATCCGGAATGTTGTCGCCATCACTGTCACGCGGTGCTGCGGTGCGTCCTTTCGTATCTACCAGCATTCCTGCAGGGGTTGCCGGTTCTTCGTCGAGCCAGTTCGCAACACCGTCGTGGTCGTCATCACGCTGCTGTTCTTCCAGTTTTTCCACTCGTTGCTGCAGGTTTTGAAGTTCCACGTTCTTATTCGGCACCAATACCCAGTCTGCATGGGGTTTACGTCCGAAGTTGTATTGCAGCCCCACGGAGAGGTTTACCAAATAAGCATCTATTCCGCGTGAATTGCGGGTAGAATTGAGATCATAAGCATAATCCTGGTAGATGTTTGCAAGAATTGACGCATCCACGTTAATACTGAAGCGCTGAGACAAACGAATCTGGGGAGTGAACCCTACAATTCCGTGAAAGATATGGTCCGGAGCAATCAGTCTTCCGTCCAAAGCAGCGTAACCAACTCCTAAGTGAAAGAGCAGCCCGATCCGTTTTGTCCATTCCTTGAAATCCATCATATTCCCCAGGTTAGCAACACCTTCCAAAGATACCCGGTAATATTCCGACGAAAAATCAGGTGTGCCCGCGCGTTCCCTCAGGTTATCGTAAGCGCCGCTGAGGCGCAGTCCGAACTTGGTATTGATTGCGTACCTGACACCCAGCCCAACATGCCATAAATTAAGCGTGGCAGCATCGTAAGTTTGTGTCATGGGATAAACGGGATTATTGAGCCCGAATTCAGCATCTACAGAGAAATGGTTATACGCAGTGTCCTGGCAGTAAGAGTTGAAAGTGAAGCATAGAAATAAAATAACAATCCGTTTCATATTCAGTGTTTTAAGGTGCTCTCAATTTAAAAAAAACGAACGTGTTCCACCATACACTATAAATCTGATTTTTTACATAATTCACAGGGTTTGTTCATGTGGGAAATATGTAATTATCTCTTATAAAATGTAACACTAAACCGGCAGAATGAGGTGAAATTTATGTTTCAAATAATCATTAATAATACAGTGTATGAAAACAATATTACTTAAGGCAGGATTTATCCTCATTCTAAACACCTTTTTTACCAGTCAATCATTTGCTTTTACCGCTGTTAGTAGCGGTGACTGGACAGATCCGGCAACCTGGGGAGGTAGTGCTCCAACCGGAACTGTGAGCAATGAGAACATCATTATTCCTTCCGGGATCACGGTAAACCTGAACACAGACGTTACTTTCTCCGGTTTGTTGAACAACTTTACCGTAGATGGAACATTAAACAGTTCGGGCACCAATTGGTTAGAGATCCAAAACGGGACCTTTACAGGAAGCGGTGATATCGATATTCAGCGGATCGAATTCAGTGGCTTATTGGTCACTTATTCTTTTAGCGGTGATATGACGGTGAATACTTTTACTAATTCAGGATCACTGCTGGCTATTGCTTCACAAGTTACTGTAAGTGATTCCCTTTACCTGGAAGACGGTACATTTACTTTAAACACAGGAGGAAACCTAATGGTGAATGCCAATTCCAAGATCGTTCGCAACAGCGGTTCTTTGGCTACTTCAGGAGGAATCTTTAACGCGGGCGGTACTTACCATGTACATTATATCGGAGGTTCCAAAACAACCGGACTGGAGATTAATTCACCGAATATGCAGGATGCAGTGATCAGTTTGGATAATAATACGGATGTGGTAACACTGGGAAGCGACCTGATGGTTGACGGTAATTTACAATTGAACACAGGGACTCTGAATGTAGGAGCTAACGATTTGGAAATCCATGGCAATATGAGCATTCAATCGGGAGCGGCTTTGACCACAACAGCATCTTCGAACCTCATGATCCAGACAGGAAGCAATTTGAGCTCCGGATTAGTATTTACTGCAGGTTCTTCTGTAGATCAGTTTGTGATCGACTATACGGGAACAGGTTCGTTGATGTTAAACAGTTCATTGGCTGTTGCAGGAGAATTACAGCTACATGATGGGACTTTTAGCATTGAAAGCGGTTCTACTTTAACGATGAGTGCCGGAAGTCTGGTACAGGTGATGGACGGAGAATTACAGAGCAATGGCGGAACATTTACCGGTACAGCTTCTTATAATGTAGAGTATTTGGCTGATTCAACTGTAACAACCGGTTTGGAAATCACAGGAACAGGTTTAAATGACGTGCAGGTAAATCTTGGTGAAGGAGAAGTCATGCTGGACGATGATGCAACAATTGGTGGTGAACTGGAATTAATATCCGGACAACTCAACCTGAATGCAAATAACCTGGTAGTAAACGGAAGCTTTGAACAGGGTATTTTAAGCCCGATTGTTGGAAATGTAGATTCAGATCTGCATTTGAATATTACCACATTGAGCAACGATACGATTTATTTTGCAAGTTCCGCTGAGGATCTGGATCAGTTTATTTTAGACCTTACCGGCGGAGATTTGGTATTGGGATCTGAACTTCATATTCACGATGAATTGATCATGACTAGCGGAAACATTCGCCTGATGAACTACGATTTGATCCTGGAAGAAAATGCGAACATCACCGGATACAGCAATACGCAATATATCATGACACCAAACCAGGGAATGCTTCAAATGCATGTAGCACTTTCTACTCCATATACGGTCTTTCCGGTTGGAACCACAAGCAGCTATTCTCCTGCAAGCATTCAGCAGGGATCAGGAGCTGCAGCAGGTAATTTTATGGTAAGAGCTTTCAACGGAGTATTTACCGGAGGAACAGAAAATTCCGGATTCAACAGTGCGAGCGGAGGTAGTGTGGTAAACAGAACATGGCTGATCGAATCAGATGCAACTTCGCTGGATGTAAGCCTGAAATTAGGTTGGATGGCCACTTCCGAAGTAAACGGATTCGATCGCACGAATGCTTACATTTCGCATTACATGAATAGTGACTGGGATACACAGACTCCGGCAAGTGCAACAGCAGGTGCTAACAGTACGTTCGAATTGACACGTACCGGTCTTACAAGCTTAAGTCCGTTTGCCGTGGCAGATGAAGATGCTGAATTGTTCGTGGATGAAAATGACTTACTAACGATCAGTCTGTACCCGAATCCATCTACAGACGTAGTGAATATCAGTTATGCGGAAAACGGAAACGAATACACTTTCCAGATCACGGATCTTTCCGGAAGAAACTACTACACACCTGCAAACGGAGAAAATCAACTGGATGTATCCAAATTGAGCCAGGGAACTTATTTGTTGAAAATGACGAATGCAGCAACCAATAAAGTATCTGTGAAACAGTTTATTAAAAAATAAACTTCTTCCTAAAATGGAAATCCCTTTCGGAACAAACCGGAAGGGATTTTTTTTTGGTATTAGTTTTTACCAGTTGATTTTTCCCGTGTCATAAAGAATTTAGAAAGCCACCAAACCAGCATTGCAAGTAGAATTCCGCCTGCCAGATCAATAAAAAGATGTCTTCTGACAGCAATGATGCAATAGTACATGAGCCCGGTTAAGGCAATCAATCCGATATTTTTTAATACGTTCCTGGGATTCCAATTTGCGAGTGTGCAGATGGTAATGAGGGAAGCATGCATGGAAGGGAAGCAATTTTGTTCCGTGTCGTTCTCAGCTATAAAATGAAGGAGGGATGCACTCATTCCATCCGGCTCAAAAGGAGGGAAAATAAGGGTGCTTGGAATCAGCATAAAGAGCAGTCCGCTAATAAACGCTGTAACTACAAAGGCTGCGGTAATGCGTTTGATCAATGATTCGTTTAGGGTGAGAAAAGTGTAGGGAATGTAGATGTAGAAGCAAAGATAAAGCCAGATTCCATGAGGACTGAAGGGAATGATCCGGTCTATTGCTGTTTCGGGAATGATCCAGGTATTTCCTCTTAGAAAACCGGAAGCAATATAAATCAGACAGCAGGGCAGCCAGGCGAGCACTAAATAAAGCAAGCGTGTTTTTAAGGACATTCGTGAGGAATGATTTTGGTGTGGTAAAGGTGCAAAATTAATGTATATTTGAGTTAACAGACTTAAACTTAAATTCAGAATGGGTGTAAACCTGCCAAAATCATCCAACATATGCTTCCTTTGCTGCAAGTAGATCATGCTTACGTTTTTTACGGCCGGATATCGGAACACCATCCTGATGATGCTTTGTCTTTCCTTTCTGATGAAGAAATCCGTAGAGCTGAAAACTACCTGCTGCCAGCTGACAGGCAACGATCTGTTGTCTCCCGATCCGTTCTGAAGCAATTGGTTGCGCGTTTTTTAGAAATACAGGAAGCGGAAGTACGGGTAGATTATGCCGGAAACGGGAAGCCCTTTTTGCGAGATTATTCTGAATTGCAATTCAATGTTTCACATTCGGACGATGCCTTTGCTATAGGAATTACTCCCGGAAAAGAGATTGGGATTGATCTGGAGAATCTGCAGCGAATTCCGGCTGTTTCAGCGCTGGAGCGGTTTTTGTTCACCGATGCCGAACTACAATTATTTCAGTTGCTGGACGAAAGCCAAAGAAACGCCGTTTTTATCCGCAGCTGGACAAGAAAAGAGGCGCTATTGAAGGCAAGCGGAGACGGTTTAACAAAAGCGATGAGTGATTTGGAAATTGCATTTATAGAAGATAATCGGTTTTCACTGGAAATGACAGAAGATCAGGGGAATAAAACCGACTGGTTCCTTGAGCATTTCAACGGGATGGATACCTGCCTGGGAGCACTTGCTGTAAAAGGGAACGTGAAAGAGGTGCATTACACAGCCCTTGGCAGTTCAGCCTTCTAACTAAATAAATCATTAAATGAATTCAGTTATAAGCGAAATTGAAAAACGGACAAGGCAGCATCCCGACAAATTGCTGTTTGCCTTTCTCGATGTCAAAGGAATCATGAAAGAATCCTATACCTACAGTGAATTTGATCAGCGTACCAAAGAAATCGCAGCATACATTTCCGTAAATTACAAACTTTCCAAGGGAGACCGCATATTGCTGGCTTATCCTTCGGGTTTGGAAATGATTTGCGCTTTTTTTGCAGCCGTAAGATTGGGATTGATCCCTGTACCGGTTTATCCTCCTACAACCAGGGGATTGGAAGCCTCTGTTCAGAAAATGAATTTCATCGCACAGGATTGTGATGCCAAAGCAGTGCTCACAGATCGTTCATGCTACTGGTCCTATAAAGTGAATTTATCCCGGAAAAAGACCGGTGTTTCTGCTTTGAAATGGATCATCAGTGAAGATGCGCAATCACAGACAGCTGTTGATCTGCCTGAAGTTCACAATGAGATTCTGTTCCTGCAATATACCTCCGGATCTACCAATGATCCGAAAGGAGTGATGGTGACGCATGAAAACATCCTGCAAAATTGTAGCAATGTGGTGGACCACATGCCGATTGGAGTTTCCTGGCTACCTCAATACCACGATATGGGACTCATCGGTTATTACCTCTTTTTTGCAATTAAAGGCGGAACAACCTACGGGTTTTCACCGGCTGATTTTATTCAGAGGCCTGCACTCTGGCTGGAAGCGATCACGAAATTTAAAGCAACTGCTTCATCCGCACCCAATTTTGCCTACGAATATTGCCTGGCACCCGGGAAAATTCCGGACAGCACGCTGGAATGGTTGGATTTGAGTTCCCTAACCTTCCTGATGACGGCTGCGGAACCTATTAAACCGGCAGTTTATGAAAAATTCCGGGAGAAGTTTGAACCGGCGGGGTTGAAACCGGAAAGCTTTTTTGGAGCTTACGGACTGGCAGAATTTACGCTGGCGGTTACAAACCATGGACGAAAAAATGTGGTGTTTGATGCAGAATCCCTGAAAAAGGGAAAAGCCCTTGTTTTAGACGCACCGGATGAAAAAATACCCGGAATTGCAATCATGAGTTGCGGAAAAGCTTTAGCTGATACACAGATTCGAATAGTTGATACCGAAGATCAAGGCAGGGAAGCTGCAGCAGGAATTATTGGTGAAATATGGCTGAACGGTTCCAGTAAATGCAAAGGATATTGGAATCGTCCGGGAATAAGCAAAGAAGTGTTTGAAGCAAAATTGACTGAAGAGGATGGAGGCTGGCTTAGAACAGGTGATTTAGGGTTTTTTTACGATCAGGAGCTTTATGTTTGCGGAAGGATAAAGGATGTGATTATTTTGCGAGGTTCGAATTATTACCCGCAGGACATTGAAGCAGTTATCGAAAAAGATCCGCTTGTACGCCCCGGATGTGTAACCGCTTTTGCAGTTCAAAAAGGAGAACATGAATCGCTGGTTGTTGTAGTTGGATTAAAAAGCAATGCGGTGGTCCCGGATCCAAAAGAGATGCATTTGAAAGTGAACCAATACCTGGGGATCCCCATTTCTGAAATGGTATTTGTACCTGCCAGAACTATTCCGAAAACGAGTTCCGGGAAGCTCAAACGCTATGAGACGAAGGAAAAATACTTAAACAACGAACTTTCCGTTATTTCACAGGTGATGTTGAATGAGTTTGCGGATACGATGGAACTTGCGCAAGAAAGTGGGGAGCATTCAGATGGAAAGGCCACTTCCTATCAACAGCTATTTGGTCGTTATCAATTGAATGGAACGGAAAGTGCATCTTTAGGAAATGCCGGTTTGGATTCCATGAAACTCGCAGAATTCGGGCATGATTTGAAAGCCTGCCTTGAAGAAAAAGGGTTTGACGATCTTTCCAATGAGGTCGATCTGAAACTCTTGCAACGCATTGCAGTTTCGGAACTGTTCGGGATCCTGGAGCAACTGGATACAGCTTCCCGTTTTGCGCGTTTTCAATTCCGAAAAGCATTTTCGGGGATCCGTGCCGAATACGATCAGTCCGAATCCACGCTAATGGCACGTGATGCGCATTTTCTCAACCTGGAAGCAGACGAAGCAAAAGAAACCGAAAATACGGAGCAAAATATGCTGCTTACAGGTGGTACCGGATTTTTCGGGCCATTCCTGATTGCCAGTTTACTGGAGCAAACCAAGGAATTTATATACGTATTGGTAAGGGCCGATAATTCCGCAGACGGAATGGAGCGTCTAAGGAAAGCCTTTCAGACGCTGGATCCTTCTAGGGAGCAGCAAACTGCTTTTGAAGCACGTGTTCGCCCTATTTGTGGTGACTTATCGAAACCTACCCTTGGTGTGAACCCGGAAGACCGCATGTTTTTAACTCAAAAAATCCAGACCATCTACCACAACGGGGCTTATGTCAATTACATGATGGATTATGAATCCATGCGTCGGATGAATGTGCTCGGAACAAAGGAAATCATCGAATTAAGCCTGGCTGGCCGCCCGAAAGTACTGAACTACATTTCCACCACGTTTATTTTCGGGTGGTCTGCAAAAGATGTTCTTCGTGAAAGTGACTCGAATGCAGCCATGGAATTTTTGGATTTCGGCTACAGTCAGAGCAAATGGGTGGCGGACCAGTTGGTTTTAAAGGCTATAGAACAGGGACTTCAGGGGCGCATATTCAGGCCGGCATTGATTGCTCCTTCCTCCAAAGGAAAAGGATATAACTTTGATATTTCGATCCGGCTTTTGTCTTTTATGCTCAAGTATGGGATTGGTACAAGTGCGGAGAACCAGGTGAGTTTTACACCGGCCGACATAGCCGCAAATAATATTGTTGGAATTTCGAACCTGGAAGAATCGATAGGGCTTACTTTTCATGTCACACGAGATGCGTATTCCATCATGCAGGATGTTACGGAGATACTGGGCAGATTGGCTGGCAAGTCTTTCGAAAATTATACCCTGAAGGACTTCGTTCCGGAAGTGGTGAGCAGGTGCCAAAAAAACGACCTCTTATTTCCTTTACTAAACTTTTTGGTGCGTTCAGTGGACAACATCAGTGCCATGGAATTCAAACGTTACGACAATGGTAATTACCAAAAGTTTCGGAGTAAATCCCCCTGGGGGAAAGAAGATTTACCATTGGAAGACGTGGTGAAGGGCATATTCCTTTTCATGATGGATCATCCCGAAATTGCCGAGAGTGTGCACGGAGAACCTGCTGTTAACCTTACAACGATAAATGAATAAGATGGGAACTGAAAATAAAACACCGAAAATTCCAATCATGGAATCTTTATTGGATACACGGGAAATGGTTAAAAATCCGGTGCAGGTTTTTGAACAATACCGGGAAAGGCTGGGACCGACTTTTGAATTCCGATTTGGAGGATTGAAAAAAACAATTGTAACAGCAGATCCTGACTTTTTGAAATATGTACTGAAAGACAACAACGATAATTACCACAAATCCCATATCCAGGTGAAACGCTTTGTGGAGTTCCAGGGAGTAGGACTTACCAACAGCCACGGTGATTACTGGTTGAAGCAGCGAAAACTGCTCAGTATGGGATTTACCCGGTCACGCCTTGCGGAAATGCTTCCCGTGCAGCTGAAAGTACTCCGGGATTTCATGGACGATTTTGATGAGGCTGCTAGGGCCGGTAAAGTGGATGTCCATGATCAGATGGTGAAATTTACCCTGCGTTCTGTGGGACAGTCACTTTTTGGAAGCCAGATGAAACGGGAGGAACTGGAAAGTTTTGCTGCGGCAATTGCAGAAATTCAGCAATTCATTGTCAAAAAAGTCGTTCAGCCATACCTCATGCCCTGGTATGCTATTAGCGGACAGAATAAAAAATACCAGGATATCCGGATCCAGGCCGATCAGATCGTAATGGATTACGTGGAGAAAAGAAGAAAAGATCCGGGAAAGGAAAGTGACATTCTTCAGCTGATCCTGACGACACCTTTCAAGGATACTGGAAATTTGATGTCTGACGAAACGGTCAAAGTGGAGATCCTGCAGTTATTGGTAGCCGGAAATGAAACTTCCACCACTGCAGCTGCCTGGGCTTTTTACCTGTTAGCTAAACATCCGGAGCACCTGGTGAAGATCCGGGAGGAAATTGAGCGTGTTTTCGGTGAAGAAGAAGTGAATTATGTTGCCCTGCATCAGCTCACTTATACGATTGCAGTACTGGATGAATCCATGCGCATTCGCCCACCATTCTGGATGATCGACCGCGAAGCACTGCAGGACGATGAGTTTAGAGGAATTAAGATTCCCGCAGGAACGACTGTTGTTCCCTATATTTATGGTGTACATCACAATGCGGCTGTCTGGAAAGATCCGGAAGTGTTTGATCCGGGCAGATTCCTTGCTGAAAACCTGGAAAAGACACATCATTTCGCGCACATACCATTTGGAGGAGGTCCGCGTGTCTGTATCGGTCAAAACATGGCAAAAATGCAGATCCTGCTGGTGATGAGCGCTATCGCACGGAATTATGACTTTGAATTGAGTGAAGACAAAGAAATCGGAATGCATGCGATGATGCTGCTAAAACCGGATGGACCCATTTACATGCATTTTAACCGGGTGAAATAAAAGAGCGATGGAAGGAGTAAGGTATTCTTCAACAGTACAGGCTGAATTCTCTGCGATTCTGAACCAACGCGTGCGTTCCTATTTTAAGGAACAGGGGCGAAGTCCTCACGGAAGCCGGGCGATGGTGTTAAAATCAATCGTTCTTTTTGGTTTGTATGCCGCTGTTTACCTGTTGATTCTCTTAGGCGGTTTTTCCAATCTTCCCGTTTTGTTTACTCTCTGGGCGCTTTTGGGAATGCTGCTTTCATTCATTGGAATGGGAATCATGCACGATACCGTTCATGAAGCATACAGCAGGAACCGGGTGATCAATTACCTCTTACAAATTCCCATTCTGGCAATTGGTGTGGAGCCAAAGATCTGGAGAATTGAGCACAATCTACTTCATCATACCTATCCCAATGTGGAAGGAATAGACCAGGATATTCACCCGCGATTTGTTTTTCGTTTTACCGAGCACCAAAAAAGAAGGCGGTACCATGCCTATCAGCATATTTACGCCACGTTTATATATGGTCTGCTCATTATTGAATGGATGACCGTCAAAGACTTTATCAAGGTTGTAAAGTATCACCGGATGGGCTTTTTTAAAACCCGGAAGGAAACGGCCTTCATTGCCGCAATGATTCTTTTGAAGAAAGGACTTTTTTACTTCGTATTTCTTTATTTACCGTTAAAAATGCTGCCGTTTAATCCACTTTTGGTGGTGGCCATGTTCCTTACCATGCTGGTGGTGGCCGGTGTTCTGATGACCATCGTTTTCCAATTGGCCCACGTGGTTTCTCACTGTGATACCGAAAAGGATACAGCAAGTCTCCCGGATAAGAACTGGCATATTTATCAATTGGAAACCACCTGCGATTTCGCACACGGCAATAAAGTCATTTCCTACCTGATCGGAGGATTGAATTACCAGGTCGAGCATCACCTGTTTCCCGGAATTTGCCACACGCACTATCCGGCAATTTCAATGATTGTAAAGCAGACAGCCGGAGAATTCGGTATTCCTTACCATTACGAAGAAACGTTTTTCGATGCTGTCAAAGCACACTATCGGCATTTAAAAGAACTGGGAGAGAAACAATAGCAATCCCTAAATAAAGAGGTTTTTATTGTCAAAAGCCAGTTTTGCAAGTTTAAAACTCGCAGGAGAATCCACTGCTATGTTTTCAATTTCCGGTACTTCGAAGAACATGGGATTTTTTCCCTGTTTCCGGTTTTTGTTCCGTAAGAAAGCCGTTCGGTTAAAGATGTTGAATACCGTGTCTTCAAAGATCACAAAATGCGGTTCGTTCCGAAGTGTGATGGCTTCCGGGTAATTGCTGTTGTCATATAGGCGCTTTTCTACGCGGGAAAGGCTCATCACCGAATCAAATTGCTTGTATTCGTCATTCAGAACGTAATCGTAATAGCGTTCAATAGCATCTTGGATTGTTGCAACGGAAAGCAGCGGATTGATGCATTGCGTTTGCATAAAGTGCTCGCCGTCTGTTTTGGCCAGCGCATGGGCGGTAAACCTGTCGGAAGTTGGCATTTCTTCCAGGATTCGTTCTGTCGAATATTGGTCGGAAAGTGTTTCTGAACCGGGCAGCGGAATAATGGAGATTTTGCCATTACCTCCGTAGGACTTTTTCACTTTTTCCGAATCGGTGGTGACAACAATTTTGTTAATGGTTTTTACAGCCAATAATTTATCGATCATCAATTGAAACAAAGGGATGCCTCCAAAATCTTTTACATGTGCGTCGGGAAGGCTCGAATTGACGGTATTGTGGATTTCCTGGATAGTAATCAGTGCAGTGATAGCTGGTTTATTCATGTGAATACGTGTTTTAGGGAACAAGGATAGTCATTTTATTCGAATTGTGAATGCCTGCAGCAGAAGAAGAAAAAACGATTGATTATCGGAACGGAACACCGGGTTTAGTTCCTGGGAAGTCCTGTGTGAGTGGAAGATCCCACTCCGTTTTCCATTTTACTGCCACTTTCTTCCGCTATCATTTTCTCCCGTTCGTCTCGTGTGATGATTTTATCCTTTGGAAAAATAATAGGTGAGATGAGGTAGAACCAAAGCACAGGTGCCAAAACATTCAATATAATGTTGATCGTTTTTTGAGACTTCGAAAGTGTCATGCTCCTGCTGATCTTCCAGCTGGTAAAGACAGTGAGGTATAAATAAGCAATTAGAAGGATTAATTGAATGATCATAACCCAAAACTACTCAATTATTCAATAATTAATCTTTGTGTATGCGGGTTTCCATCCAGGTCGATTACTGAAATGAAATAAACACCTGCACTTAACTCAGGAATGAGGATTTGAGAGCCAAAAGGGAATTCGGCTGCCGGTTTTCCCTGAATAGTTGTCAGCACGATGCGATGGATGTTTTCCGATGCGGATGTTATGGATAAGAGTGAATTAGAATGTGAGGGATTGGGATAAAGTGTAAAATCAACCCCGGTTTCTTCCTGTAGGGAAAGGTAGCAATTGTTTACGACAGTTGCGGGAACAGCAGTTAAGGCTTCGCTCATATCCACGACTTCTCCTATATCGGCAATACTTACGGTAATTGTTGTATCACTTGCAGGGGAAATGCTGTTAAGCGTGTTTTGCGTCTGAGCTTCGTATGCAAAGCATTGAGGAGAGGCCGGGTTAAAATCCAGGTAGTAATCCTTGTTCCAGGCACTTCCGAAACTCCACCCGGTAATAGATTTGTGAAATGAACAGAATGGACTGGTGAATAACATTTCGCTGGATTCCCAGCTATTTGTGTTGATTAAGGTATAACCTGTTCTGCCATTGGCAAGGAGGATGCTGTCGTTGTATGAGAATAACTGATCTATTGACAACAGTCCTGAATTCGTAAATGTGCGGTAATCCTGCAGGTCGCCATTTTCACTCAAAGATGCAATAAATGGGCCTGTTTCACCTTTTCCTCCAATGAACAATTCACCCGAGGGTGATTGAAACAAGGATCGGAGCTGTGCGCTTTCACCACTTGATATTTTATGTGTCCATAGCACGTTCATAGATGCATCCAGGCTTATTATAGTCGGAAAATCCTCGCATTCGAAACCGGCAAAATAACCACCTGAACTATTCGGAATGAAGAGGTGTCCGGGGTTGTTGTATCCTGTTGAATTATTGCTGACCTTCAATTGTTTGGAATAGGTAATTTCTCCATTCCCGTTTATTTTGGTAACCTGAAGAAAATTAGTTCCCGACATGGAGATAATTACACCGTCATTTTCAACAATCATCGGGTTGTTCTCATAAACAGTTTGAGAATAAGTGTTCAATTCTGCAAAAATTTCTTTGCTCCAGATCAAATTTCCGGTAGGACTAACCTTGATGACTTTTACCGTATAGTCCGTGTCCCAATCCAAATTACCTCTTCCGATGAAAATAACATTTCCGCTACTGTCGCATTCTACAATATCTGTCGGATAAATATCCATATTGGCCCAGTCAGGATGAGCAGGAATTGATTTAGCCCATAAAACCACTTCACCAGCCATTTTAGAAAACCAAAAATGAATCGTTCCATTGATTTTCTCAGTTCCACAGGTCAACTGATGGGTTCCGTAATCTTTGACAATTGTTTTCGTTAGTTCAGAACCGCCTGTATGAAGATCTATCCCATACCGACCGGATTGTGTAAAAGAAACAGTGCTGATAAAGAGGATGCAGATAGTAAAATAGGTTTTCATATTCCGATGATCAAAAAGGTTCTATGAAACAAACGGTGCGCCGGTAAAAAACGTTGGGTGTTAAACTAATAATGGACTAAATGTGTTGCTATCTTCAGACTCACTTCCTCAAAATTTTCTCCATTTTCTTCCCTTTTGCCAGTTCATCGACCAATTTGTCCAGGTAACGCGTTTGTTTGGTAAGCGGGGTTTGAATTTCCTCAATGCGGTACCCGCAAATCGTTCCGGTAATCAGCTCCGCATTCGGGTTTAGGGTTGCCCGCTTGAAGAACTCTTCAAAGGTTACCTTCTCATCCATAAGCTGCTCCAGTTTTTTTTCATCAAATCCAGTCAGCCACTCAATGACCTGCAGTAATTCTGCTTTTGTACGTCCTTTAGTTTCTACTTTGGTCACGTAGTGAGGATAAACAGAAGCGAAAGTCAGTCTGGCAATTTTTTGATCGTGTTCCGGAGTTGTACTCATAGTATCAAGGATTTCTCCAAAAATATGAAATCAAAAAAAGAGTTCAAAAGATAAATAGTTCAAAGGGTTCAAATATCGTTTAAGGTTTGAACCCTTTGAGCCTTTTCAAAATCCCGGAAAGCGAATAATACTTCCCAGCCAAAAACACGGATCTCTTCAAACAGGAACCAATTCGATCCCGCTCAAATTTGCTTTGCCATTCTTCAGGAACTCATAGGTCATCCTGTCTGCCTTGCAGTTAATAAATTGGATTTGTTTCAGACTCTTGTTCTTGAAAAATGTGTTTGTGAGTAATGCATTTTCGAAAGTTATCCGCTTGAAGGCACAATTTTCAAAGGAACAATCGGAAATTAGTCCTTCAAAAATCAGGTCTGCCAGATACATTCCCTCGAAAGAAACCCGCTCCCAGTGAGCCTGTTCCAGCGTGTTTTTTTCAAAACCTCCTGATTTAAGAATGGCTTCCGAAAAATCTGCCTTCGAGAAATCACAACCGGAAATATAACTTCCCGAGAATTCAGTTCCTTTCAACACACAAGAGGTGAACCTGTTTTTTGTCATGTGAGAACCTTTGATCCAGCTGCTGCTGATATCAGACTCTGAAAAGTCGCATCCCAGTACATGATTGTCGCTTAACTGCAGTCCGGAAAGGTCCGAATCAATGAATTTACAATTTTTCAGATGCGAGGAACTGAACTTTTCATTCAGGTTCTTCAGTCCCGAGAAATCGGCATCCACCCAATTTCCCTGCGACATATTCCAGTTTGTTTTTTTTTCATTGGACGGTTTGCCTGATTTTGATTCGGTTTCTTTTTCGGTTTCTTTTTCTGTTTTCTCTTCCTTCATTGCAG
Source organism: uncultured Flavobacteriales bacterium (assembly GCA_946478775.1). The sequence goes on along the minus strand of CAMLDR010000008.1, from coordinate 36,912 downwards.
ATTGAAAATTCTCCGAGAAATAGTTTAAGTCGACCCCCAGGATTTCTGCCAACCGGTTCAAGGTGAGAATATCCGGCATGGATTCTCCGCGTTCCCATTTTCCAACAGCCTGCGGACTGATAAATAAAAGGTCTGCAAGTCCTGCCTGAGAAACAGACGTTTTTTTTCTTGCTTCAGTGATGCGCTCACCAATCATTTTTGTACTTAACATAGCAATCTTTTTTATTGATTTTGATTGGACAAAGGTATGAGGCCGACTTCCCTTGATTGCTAAAAATACAACTACTTTTGGTTGTTATTACACTACTTTTAGTTGTAATTGATTCTAAAAAGCTGCTTTTTGTGTTTTTCTGATCTAATGAATGTCTTCCAATGAAACTTTACGCATTTGTTGCATTCAAAAAGTACCGGCTTACATCTTTTACAGAAACTAGGTTTATTAACAGCCAGTCTTTTGTTTCAAAAATAAAGAGCGGTAACTTCTTTCTCTAAAACAATGAAAGATGATGTTAGAAGCTTTAATAGAAGAATTTGAGCAGGAAGCGGAAAGTACCCGTAAATTGCTTCAGGCTGTTCCGGCTAGTCACATTGGGTTCAAGCCCTCACCAACCTCCTGGTCGATGGGAGAACTAGCCCAGCACATTGCCACCATTTATTACTGGTATGCGGGAACACTAACCCAGGATTAATACGATATGGATGCCGACGAAATGGAACGGGGAGCGACGGATGATATTCATGCCACTCGTGAACTTTTTGAGAAGAACCTTGAAAAAGCGAGGGCTGCACTGAAATCCATTTCAGAAGAAGACCTGCAGGACCAATGGACGATGAAATCCGGTGGACAAATCGTTATGGGACCTTTTCCACGAGGATCCGTTGTGAGAGGCTTTTTATTCAATCACATTTACCATCACCGCGGAGAAATGATCATTTACCTGCGGGCTACCGGTCAAAAAGTTCCGGGACTTTATGGCCCTGTTTACGAGGACGGAAAGAATGATGACTAATTAGTGAAATTGGGGAGAAATTCCACGTTTTGTTGCTTTTTTCCCCATTCTTTGAAATTGCGGTATGCCTTAAGTCCTTGTTTTTCAAGGGTTTTTTATTTCGGTACGTCTGTTGAATGGATTGATTCGGAAATTAAAAGCTTAACAATATGCACGCAAACACACACACTGACCCAAAGAAAGCAACTTACAGCTTTCATCCAAAAAGACCCGGAAAAATCCAGGACGTCGTGATCCTTTTGGGAGCACTTTTATTGATGGTCGGAGCCGCTTTCCTGGTTTACATCATGCAGCCGCACTTTCAAGCCCTCCACATGGAACGAATGAATAATTCCTGGGGAATTGCATTGATAGTAGTTGCAACCGCTTTATTGATTTTCAAAATTTGTTTTTTGGTTTATATTTTGATTCTGTACCTGCGTTACAGATCGATCAAATCGGTGGAAGATGATCAGTTGCCGCATTGTACCGTTATTGTTCCTGCTTATAACGAAGGCGGATTGGTTTGGGAAACTTTAAAAAGCCTGGCAGAAAGTGATTATCCGGTAGAAAAACTGCAGTTGATTTCCATTGACGATGGCAGTAAAGACGATACCTGGGAATGGATGAAAAAAGCCAAAGAACTATTGGGAGACCGCCTGGAAATTTACCAGCAGCCTCACAATAAAGGGAAAAGACATGCTTTGTACCGTGGGTTCAATTTGGCTTCGGGAGATGTATTTGTGACAGTCGACAGCGATTCAATCGTGAAAAGAGATACTTTACGAAATTTGGTTAGTCCATTTGTTTTGGACGAAAAATGTGGTGCAGTGGCCGGAAATGTGCGTGTTTTGAATAACAAAAATGCCATGATCCCGCGGATGCTGAATGTTAGCTTTACCTTCAGTTTTGAGTTTATACGTTCAGCTCAAAGCAAACTGGGATCTGTGCTTTGCACGCCCGGCGCACTCGCCGCATACCGAAAAGACGTTGTAATGGCTTGTTTGCCTGACTGGATGAACCAAACATTTATGGGACAGGTGAGTGATATCGGTGAAGACCGTGCAATGACCAACATGATCCTCAAACAAGGATACCGGGTGTTGTTCCAGAGAAATGCCTACGTATTTACCAATATTCCGGAGAAGTATAAGGGGTTATACAAGATGTTTATTCGCTGGGAGCGCAGCAATATCCGTGAGAACATCGCCATGAGCAAGTTTGCTTTCGGGAAGTTCCGTGAAGAGTCTAAGATTGGTCCGCGTATCCTGTTACTGGATCAATGGCTGAAAGTGTTTATCGCTTATCCGGCAATGGTATTGATGTTCTTCCTCATCTGCACACATCCGGTTTTATTCCTGAGTTCTGCTTTTGTAAGCCTGTTTATCTTCTCAAGCATCCAGGTATTCTTCTATACGAAAAGACACAATCTGCTCGAATCTCTTTGGGCATATCCATACAGCATTTTTTACACGTTCACCCTGTTCTGGATTACTCCGTACGCCATTGCAACTGCGAGCAGAAGGGGCTGGCTGACACGTGATCTGCCGGAAAGCAGTAAATAAAAACATGGAAGACTATAAGTAGTGTATAGTGGTTAGGTGGAAAAAATCCCGTTTTGTTTGTTTCGGCAAGCGAGCGGGATTTTTTGTAATCACAAGTGCAAAAGAATTAGTGGGCTTTGAGAAGGATAAAGGTAAAAGCGTGCGGATTTTTAAAGAATTAATTCTTATATTTCCTTTATGAAATCCTACTATATTACGTTGCTGCTGATCTGTTTAGTTGGATCAGTCAATGCTCAGACAACTGTCACCGGTTCCTTTGTTCACGGAGGGATCACAAGAACTTATTCCTTTTACGTTCCGGCTTCTTACGTTCCGGGCACACCTGTTCCCATGGTCATCGGTTTGCACGGCCTTAGTTCCAGCGGAGCAGATTTTGCACAGAACAGGGATTTCAGGCCCATAGCTGATACAGCCAATTTCATCATGGTCCATCCGGATGGTTCCACCATGTTTGGAGTGAAATTCTGGAATTACGGCAGCGTATTGGGTTCCACGGTAGACGATGTGGGCTTTTTGGAAGCGCTGATCGATACGATTTCAGCAGATTACAGCATCAATCCACAGCGGATTTACTGCACCGGAATGTCTAACGGAAGTTTTATGGCTTATTACCTGGCTTGTCAAAGCAATCGTTTTGCGGCAATAGGCGCAGTGACCGGCTCCATGTCGGTAGATATGTATGACGAATGTGATCCCCAAAATCCGATTCCTGTCCTGCACATTCACGGAACGGACGACAGCACGAACCCCTATGAAGGAACTTCTACCATGAAAGGAATTGATGAGACCAGCCAGTTTTGGGGCGATCAAAATAACTGTAACCCTGTCCCGGCAGTGACTTCCATCCCGGATATAACTACAAGCGATAATGCCACAGCAACCCGGTATCTTTATTCCGGGGGAACGAATGGGCACACCGTTGAATTGTTCAAAATAACAGGTGGTGGACATTCCTGGCCGGGCTGGCCGGTTTCGGGATCTTCCGAAAATATCTGTATGGACTTTGATGCCTGCAAAGAGATTTGGCGCTTCTTCAGTCAGTTTGAGTCAACCGCATCTCTTGAAGAGAATCAAGTTGTGAAAGTCAATATTTGGCCGAATCCCGCATCGGAAGACCTTTCTATTGAGGTCCCGGGATATGTAATCACAGAAATAACGGTTCGGGACATCAGAGGGCGCGTGGTAGAAAGGAAAAAAGGAGAAGACCTCGACAACCTGGATGTCTATCGCCTGAAAGCGGGAAGTTATCTGCTGGAAATATCCGGTGAAGGGTTTAGTGTTTCCCAAAAGGTAGTAATTTCTACTAATTGATTCGTTTTCAGATCGATTTCAAACGTTAATTTGCTTGCATATTCGATGATTTTTGTATTTTAAGGGCTATAATTGATAACTATTGCTAATTAAACACTACTTCATTGAAACGATCCATATTAAATTTAAGTATTCTGGACAGTTTGCTGGAAGGATTCCAGGTCATTGATTCCAACTGGAAATACCTGTATGTAAATACAACCGTTGCCAGTCAGGGACAAAGTACCATTGATAAGCTGATTGGAAAAACCATGATGGAATGTTATCCTGGAATTGAAAACACCTTCATGTTCAGTCAGCTCAAAAAGTGTATGGACGAACGGACAACCATCCAGTTTGAAAATGAGTTCACTTATAACGACGGAAGCAAGAACTGGTTCGAACTGCGTATAGAGCCAATCCCGGAGGGAATTTTTGTGTTGTCGACCAATATTACCAATCGCAAAAGAGCAGAAGAAGAATTGCTGCAATTGAAAGACGACCTGGAAAACAAAGTGCAGAAACGCACAGCAGAACTGGAAAAGCTGAACAACGAAAAAGACGTCATCCTGAAAGAAATGCATCACCGGGTGAAAAACAACCTGCAGATCATTTCCAGTTTGATCCGGCTTCAAATGGAAGAAGGAAACAATCATTTCAACGGGGTACTCGATAAAACTCAGTCGCGGATAGAGACCATTGCGAGTATCCATGAATCGCTTTATAAACACAAGGACCTGGCGCTGATCAATGTGGCGAATTACTGGGAGAAATTATTCAAAGACTGCCTGAATTCACTCGTTAATGAGCCGGAGAATTTCAAACTGAACCTCGCTATTGATTACCTGGAACTTCCGGTGGATAAAATGATACCGATGGCTTTGTTGATCAATGAATGGATCACGAATTCCATCCTGCATGGGTTTAAAGGAAGAGATCAGGGTGCTATTTATTTGGGATTGAGCCTGAATGAGGGTAAATACCTCTTAACATACAAGGACGATGGTTCCGGTTTTTCTGAAATTCCGGAAGACGGAGAGCAGCATTTCGGGCACTTTTTAATAGAGGGTTTTGCGGAACAGCTAAACGGTACGGTCAAAAATAAGGAAAGTAAAGGCGGAGTTCATTTTGAACTGGAGTTTGAGTGAAACACATCTCTTCTCCCATAGAAGTGCACACAGGAACACAAAGGGATAGGTAATGTACATAATATAATATAAAGAAATAAAACAGGAAATTCAAGTCGAACTGATATAGGATTTCAACTTTCTTCATTCGAACTTTAAGTATGACAGAAAATGAAATCAGCTATGAAATCCGTTCAGCTATCTATGAAGTTTATTTTGCTTTAGGCCCCGGACTACTCGAATCATCTTATGAATTTGCATTAAAACATGAATTGGAATCTCGGGGATTAAATGTTAAATCTCAGGTAAAGCTTGGATTATGCTACAAAGAGGCAGTATGGGAAGATGCTTATAGACTGGATTTGTTGGTAGAAGATCAAATAATAGTTGAAATCAAATCTGTTGAGTCATTGAATAATATTCATCATAAACAATTACTGGCCTATCTCAAATTATCAGGATTGAGACTAGGAATATTGGTCAATTTCAATACAGATTACTTAAAAGCAAACATTTTCCGGAAACTGAATGGTTAGCTTAAAATATAAATGCTTAAGTCAACAAATAAAATATAAAAAACTTCTGTGTTCCTCCGTGCTCGTCCGTGGGGAAAAGAACCAAAAATCACAACACCAGTAACCCGGATTCTTTCAATTGAGCAAGTTGTTTTCCGTACCAGAAAGGTTCAAAATGATCATCCGGAATCTGCTGCTCATAGTCTGATTTGATTTCCTGGAACAAAAGGGTTTTATTACCCGACACGGAAATATGCTGAAGTATTTTTTCCAGCCAGATCCCTTGTTCCTTATTCACCTGGATAGTGACCAAATCTTTCCGGGTGTGAAAGCTCAGTTCAGCCATTTCCCATTGGTTTCCTTTTTTATTCCTGGTAAAGAAACTAATAGAAGGGGGTGTTCCCAGCCAAACGATTTTGGAGCTGGATTTGATAAAGCCGGTTTCGGTTTCGGTTATTGCCTGCTCAATAAAATCGGATGGGATACGCGTTCTGGGAACTTTGAATTCAAACCAGCTTTGCAAGGGCAGATCAAAGCCTATTCCATGCATGTAATTATAAAGCGATTTTTTGAGTCCGAAACTGAACTGTTCGTGATCTATTCCCGTTTTATCCTGGTGGAACAAGTCATTATTAGCGAAAGTTCCTGTCCCTGTCTCGCGGATGACACTGAATTTTTCCGGATTTAAGCCGATCGGGCTGTGCGCAGTCATCGCAAATTGATGCCAAAAACCGGATTGTAATACTCCGGTTTCAAATAATTGACGCACCATTTCCAATGAATCAATGGTTTCCTGGACCGTTTGAGTAGGAAATCCATACATCAGGTAAGCATGTACCATGATACCTGTTTCGGTGAAATTACGGGTTACTTTGGCAACCTGCGAAACCGTTACTCCTTTGTCAATTAACGCCAGCAGACGATCCGAAGCAACTTCCAGTCCTCCTGAAACAGCAATACATCCGGATCGTTTCAATAAAATGCATAGATCCCGAGTAAAACTCTTTTCAAAACGAATATTGGTCCACCAGCTTACCACCAGTTTCCGACGGATGATTTCCAGTGCCAATTCACGCATCAGGGCCGGAGGAGCAGCTTCATCCACAAAGTGAAAACCAGTTTGACCTGTTTGGAGAATGAGTTCCTCCATGCGGTCGACCAGGATTTTTGCTGTTGCAGGTTCGTATATTTTAATGTAGTCCAGTGAGATGTCACAAAAGGTGCATTTCCCCCAGTAACAGCCGTGCGCCATGGTCAGTTTATTCCAGCGGCCGTCACTCCACATGCGGTGCATCGGGTTCACTATTTCAATGACGGAAATGTACTCATCGAGTTTTAAATCACTGTAATCGGGTGTTCCCAGGTCTTTTTGTTTGTAATCCGGTAGTTTGGAATTATTCAGGTAATGAACTTCCTGGTTGACCAGCGCAAATGTTCGCTTCAGGTCCTGGAGATCTCTTTTTCCATTCAAATATTCCACCAGGTTTTCAATTGGCGCTTCGCCGTCATCCAGTGTAATGAAATCGAAAAATTCGAAGACCCGCGCATCCGAAAGAGACCGGAGTTCTGTATTCGGGAAACCGCCTCCCATGGCTGTTTTTATGTGCGGATAATGTTTTTTGATGTATTGTGCCGATCGAAACGCAGCATATAAATTTCCTGGGAAAGGAACTGAAAATGCGGCCATTTGCGGATCTGTATCCTGAAGTTTTTCTTCAAGCAATGGAAGCAAGATCCGGTCGGTATAGGTGAACTCCTGCTGAAGTGAATCATACAGTTCGTCAAATTGGAGGGCAGATCTTCCAAGACGTTCGGCATACCTGCTAAAACCAAAATGAGGATCCACAGTCTCAACGATCAGGTCCGAAATATCTTCCAGGTAAAGTGTTGCCAAATGTTTCGCCTTATCCTGAGTTCCCATTGTTCCAAAAGCCCAATCGAGTTCATCCAGCTGATCGAATCGCGCTGCTTCCGGTAAAAAATCATCCTGACAAATGGTATGAGCCAGGCTTGGGTTTTTACCTTGCAAAAACAAAATAACCGAATCAATGGTTTGAATATAATCGGCTTGCAGCGTGATGATTCGTTGAGCATTTTCCGAAAACTCCCTGTTCTTTGATGCGATTTCATCAAAAAGCGCTGTGAGTCCTGTTTTTGAAAAGATTTTCAGGATGACTTCGATGCCCAAATCAGCCTGAACGGAAGAGATTTTCTTCGTATTTAAGAACCCTTTCAGGTAAGCCGTTGCCGGATACGGAGTATTTAGCTGCGTAAAGGGCGGAGTGACTAATAAGAGCTGATTTTTCAAAAACGAGACTTTAAAAAGATGCCGTAAAAGTATCGCTATTTTTTGGAATTGTGAACAGGGGCAAAACGGCTTGTTCTTAAAAAAGTTCCTAAAAAATTATGTAGTTAAATAGCTTCATGTATATTTGTAGTCAAATAGCTTCATAATGAATTTAAGAAGAGACGTTTTCCAGGCAATCGCTGATCCAACAAGAAGAGCCATTCTTTTATTGGTAGCCTCGCAATCCATGACTGCCGGAGCAATTGCATCGAATTTTGACACGGCAAGGCCAACAGTTTCCAAACATTTGCAGATCCTCACCGAATGCGAATTATTGCAGCAAACCCAGAATGGCCGGGAAATCCACTATCAACTCCATGCGAAAAACATGAAAGAAGTGGCAGACTTTATTGAGCCGTTTCGCCAGTTATGGGATGACCGATTCAACAAACTGGAAGAGATCATGAAAACCTATGGAGAGAAAAAATAATTGTGAACCATTTGAACCTTCTAAACCATAGCAACGGAAAGTCTGCTATTGGTTTGAACCATTTGAACTTTTTATATATGGAAAGAAAAACAAACATTCACGCCGAAGATGGCAAACAGGAATTGATCATCACCCGAGAATTTGATCTGTCTTTGGAATTACTTTTTAAAGCTTATGAAGAAGCGGATATCGTAGAACAATGGATGGGAACGAAAGTGCTGAAACTGGAAAATAAAAAACACGGAAGCTATCAGTTTGAGACGACCGATCCGATGGGAAACAAGCACGGATTTGCAGGCGCAATTCACGACTTTATTCCAAATACCAGAATCACGCGGACTTTTGAAATGGAAAATGCTCCGTTTGGCGCCCAGCTGGAATTCCTGGAGTTTGAGAAACTGTCTGAGAGTAAAAGCAAATTAACCATGCATGTCATTTACAGATCTGTAGAAATCCGTGATCAGATTTTAAAGCTTCCTTTTGCACAGGGAATCAATATGGCGCATAACCGGATTGAAGAGTTGCTTCGAAATTAAATTATCAATGGAGTAATTATCAAGTGTACTTGCTCGGTAATTTATAAGTAACCAATTCATAATTACTAAATGAGAACAAAAAAGATAATTTATTGGATCGCTACCATTTGGCTTGCATTGGGAATGGCATCAACCGGGATTATTCAATTGCTTAGAATGGAGCAGGACATAGATCGAATGGCTGTTTTACATTACCCGGTTTATCTGCTTACATTGCTTGGTATTTGGAAAATCTTAGGAGTCATTGCGATTTTACTGCCGAAATTGCCAATCCTGAAAGAGTGGGCTTATGCCGGTTTTTTCTTCGCCATGTCGGGCGCAGTCTTTTCACATAGTGCATCCGGAAGCCCGGTAAGTGAAATCTTCCCGTCGCTCTTGCTTTTAGTGTTAACTGGTGTATCTTGGTATTGCAGACCTGTTGGAAGAAAACTGAACGTGTTTAATGGGAATTAAATCATTGAACAGCTTCTGGCTCTCTTTCTTATGAACTTATTATATTCGTAATCATCCTAAATGAATGGAAATGAAAATGCGACATAAAATAGTGTGGATTGTAGTTATACTAAATGTATTACAGGCTTGTAGTATAGGTGCTTCAGGCGTTTACAGAAACGAAACCATTGAAAAAGAAATCCGGGATGAGATGAAGGAACTGAACGACCGTTTTTTTAAAGCGATTGCTTCTAAAGATATCGCAAAGGTGCGTTCATTTATGTCTGATGAATTATTAAAGTCTGTGAGTAAAAAGGAAATGGATAGCTTAATGGAGCAGTTAATGGGACCGATCCAATCTGATGCGTACCGGGTTTTGGATCAGTATTATGTTAGTAATTTGAATACCGGAGTCCAAAACATACTGACTTCCAATAAGGATTCAGATAATGCGTACAAGATTGTCTATAAAGCATTGGATCGAGAAATGTACACCGTGATCTTGATCCCTGAAGGACAGGTACATGATATTATGGTCATGGCAATTTATGGTAAAACGAGTAAAGGATGGAAGATCAATATTCTCAATTTCGGTCAGTACAAAATCTTTCATAAAACTGCTCCCGAATACTATAAAATGGCGAAGGAAGCATATCATCATTCTGAGATGATCGATGCCGTAAGCTATATCTCAATGGCTAAGAATTGTTCAACACCCGGAGGAAAGAATTTCATTTATAACAGCGCACCCGAAATAACTGAATTTTACAATCAAGTAATGAAAGAAGCGAATAAACAGTATTCTTTGCCGAAAACGCTGAGTAACATTCCTTCACAACCCAAGTTGTTCAGAGTTTATCCGGAAGTGTTTGATGATGGGGTTTTCCCGATGGTGAATTATGTTTCTAAGATTGACTTCGATGATACTATTACTTTGAGATTGGAATATGAGCAAGTTAAACGAGAAGTAAATGGTCTCTTCTCAGGAATCAATCGGAACAAAAAATATGTGTTATACAGAGCATACAAAGAAATCCCGGATGGGATGAAAATGGTTAAATACTACGGTTTTGTGGATAAAGTGGAGGAATAATTCATAAGGAATTTGATGGGAAATGAAAAAATACATTTTCCAGGCAATAGAGGTGGAGGAATCCGGAGCGAAAGTCGAATTGAAGAAGACTAAAGAATATCAAGTTCCGGAAGAATTGACCGGGAAGTTTAACTGGAATCCTGCTCTGAAAAAGGCATTTGAAGCATTGACTCCCGGAAGGCAAAGAGCAGATATCCTCCATTTTTCGCAGCGGAAGTAAGTAAAGACTCGTGAATTGCGCATTGAAAAATGCATGCCTGATATCCTGGAAGGAAAAGGACTGATTGATGTCAACGAATACCTGATCAACAAAAAAAAGAAGGATGAGTAAGAAAGTATTATCAGCAGAAGAAACGCAGGAATTGTTAAAGGTGTTGAAAGCGCGTTTTGAAAAAAACAGGGACCGTCACAAAGGAATGGACTGGTCGAAAATACAAACGAAATTGGAAGCAAATCCGAAAAAGCTTTGGTCTTTAGATGAAATGGAAGCTACGGAAGGTGAACCGGATGTAGTGGGTTACGATCAAAAAACAGGGGAATACATTTTTTACGACTGCTCTCCGGAAAGTCCGAAAGGAAGAAGAAGTTTGTGTTATGACCGCGCGGCATTGAATTCCCGTAAGGAACATAAACCCGCAAACAGTGTAATGGACATGGCAGATGAAATGGGAATTGACCTGCTGACAGAAGAACAATACCGCGAGTTGCAGGAACTGGGGAAATTCGATTTGAAAACATCCAGCTGGGTACAAACTCCGGATAAGATCCGAAAATTGGGAGGAGCGATTTTTTGTGATCATCGATTCGGAACTATTTTTACCTATTGCAACGGGGCAGAATCGTATTACGCAGCAAGGGGATTTCGGGGAATGCTGAAGGTTTGAATTCAGTTATCTTAAACGATTTCAATTATAATGAAAGAAATTTTCAGTACTGAAAGAAAGGAGTGGGAGCAGTTCGTCCATCTATTTAAGGAGGAAGAAGTTCCTGCGAAAACAGTTCTTTTAAGAGAAGGAGATGTTTCCAAAAAAGCATTTTATATTGAGAAAGGTATTGTAAGAGCCTGGTTTAACAATGATGGAAAAGATGTTACGTTCCAATTTTTCTTCGAAGGACAGGGAGTTTCTTCTATTGAAAGTTTCCGTACCAATCAACCCGGCTTGTTTACTCTGGAAACTATTGAGCCCTGTATTCTCCGATCCATTTCAAAAAAGGATTTTCAAACAATTCTCAATCATTCACCGCTAATACGTCAGCAAATAGAAGAACATACCTTCCAGCGTTTGATTTTCTATCAGAAATTATTTTTATCCCGTATTAAGGACAATCCTGGAAAGAGGTACCAGGAATTGATGAAGAACAATCCGGAGATTCTGGAGCGTATTCCGCAGCATTATATTGCTTCATTCCTTGGAATAACACCAGTTTCCTTGAGTCGTATACGAAATAGAAAATAAACGCGTCTTAACAATTGTTATCGTCAGAAAAAGACGTGTTGCTGAATTTTGTCTTGTAAATTTAAAACAAGTACAATATGAAAGTAGTAATCGTTTTCAATCATCCTTACGAGGGAAGTTATTGCAACGCCATTTTGAATTCCGTAAAAACCGGGCTCCAAAAAAACACCCATGAGATAGATGTGATCCATTTGGATAAAGAAGGTTTTAATCCGGTAATGACCGCCGAAGATCTCAAAGCATTTGTGGATCGAAATCCCGTTGATCCGCAAGTGATTGAATACAAGAAACGCCTGAGCCAAGCTGATCATTTGGTGTTTATATTCCCTGTATGGTGGGAATTGATGCCCGCATTGACCAAAGGATTTATAGATAAAGTGATTTTTCCCGGTGCAGCTTATGAATACAAAGGCCGTTATGGAATGGCGCCGCTTTTCAAAAATATAAAGAGTATTACAGTCATCACAACCATGAACACCCCGGGTATTATCTATCGCCTGATTTTCGGGAATGCGATCAAAAAAGCATTGCTGACCGGCACATTTTGGAAAACCGGTTACAAGAATCGCAAGTGGATAAGCTTCAACGGAGTTAAAATGGCCACTGACGCAAGGCGTAAGAAGTGGTTGGAAAAAATCGAACGTCGGTTTACACGAATTTCAAAGGCAGACCGCTAACTGAAGTGTAAATTAATGTAAATTAGAGCTTGAATAGTTCTTCTTAAAAGCGCATTCCAGTAGATTTGCAACATGATGTCCGGAAATTTCAAATCCCTCTTATTTGTTTTGCTAACTCTGATTTCAGGCGGATTCACAACTTATGGTCAGTCAACAAAAGAAGAGGAAGCAACGCTTCCGAAGACTGAAGCTTCATCTCGAAAAGATGAAAAGCTGAAGGAGCAGCACACACTGGTTTCCATGCGGATGATCGGTCACCAGGTTCTGTTAAATTCCGGAGACAGCACTTCACGGGTTTTTCCCATTGAAAAAGAAGGGGAGACCTATCAAATCCGTTTTGCTTCTGCTTTTGCATTTAATCCGGGCGATTTGGCAGCTTCCATTGATCGGGTGATCATGGAAATGAAAACCGCAAGCAATTACATCGTGGAAGTAAAGAGGTGCGAGAACAAGGAGGTCGTTTACAGCTATGAAAAAGGAGATTCGATCAAGCCGGACCTGATGGCTTGCGGCACCCGATTTCAGCCAAAAGCATGCTACATGATCGATTTCACAGTCTTAAAAAGGTACAACCTTAATGTGGGGTCCTTGTATCATTCGGCTCCGGTTCAGAAATCTCTGGTAGAAACCAAAGAAATCGTTTCGACCACCACTACAACGAATTCAACTCCTGAAAATAAGCCGACACCAGCCGCGGTGAAGAATAAAGCAGGATATTCCATGATAGCTTGGCCGATAGGTTCTGTTTTCGCATTTATCGGCTTGGTTGTTTATTTACGGAAGAAAAAGCGTCATTCACTTTCGCCCGTTCAATCAGTGAATTCAGAGATCGTATGGCTGGGAGCTACCTGTTTTGATCAAAAGAACATGGTGCTCGTTTTTGGAAATGAGAAAACGGAATTATCCAGTAAAGAATCCGATTTGCTTTCCCTGCTTTATGCGCACATGAATAAAACCATTGAGCGGGAAGAGATCCTGAAAGTCGTTTGGGGAGACGAGGGAGATTATATCGGAAGGACTCTCGATGTTTTTGTTTCCAAATTGCGTAAGAAACTGGAATCAGACCAACGCGTCAAAATTGTCAATATCCGTGGGATAGGGTATAAGTTCATTGTGAATTAAAACCCTTAGTTGAATAAAATAAATCAGCCACTACTGACTCATTCTCATTTAATCCGAAGCGATTGGAAATCTGCTTTGGATTATTCTCCTTCCTCATTCTCATTCCCGCACTGTTTTCAACCCCTGACATACCGTTGTCACAAGCTGCCTTTATTTTTGCTGAAACATTAAACAATTAATTTATGATTCAGTTTCTTTCAGCCATCAATTGGCTAAGCGTTCTCCTTGCATTGGTTGCATATTCGGCATTGGGAGCATTGTGGTTCACCCTGCTTTTCAAAAAACAATACGCAAAATCCTTAGGGAAGGAAAACGAAAACCTTCAAAATTCAGCTCCAATCTTTATTGTTGGTCCGATGATTTGTTCCTTACTGATTACGATTACGAGCGCTTTATTGATAAAAGCCCTGGGAATTCATTCATTGGCAGCAGGACTTGAATTTGCATTTATCGTGGGAGTGGGATATTTATTTTCCAACACGGTAAATATTGCCATCAATCCCAATATGCCCAAGCCAATTCCTTATGGAATAATCAGTGGGATGTTCCATTTGGTGGGAATGCTCATAGTTTGTAGTATTTTGGTAATGATGTCATAAAATAAACTTCGTGCTCTTTGTGTGCTTGGTGGTAAATCTTCCACGAAGTACACGAAGCTCACAAGGAATAAATTACAGTATGAGCGAAGCAACAGTCTTTTACCCGAAAAACACCCGTGAATGGCGGAAGTGGCTGGAAGAAAATCACGAGAAGGAACAATCCGTGTGGGTGGTGTTTTATAAGAAATCTTCTGATAAACCTGCTATTACCTGGAGTGAGGCTGTGGATGAAGCACTTTGTTTCGGCTGGATCGATAGCAAAAAGATTTCCATCGACTCGGAGAAATCACACCAGTTTTTCAGTAAACGGAAGGCACAAAGTACCTGGTCAAAGATCAATAAAGACAAAATAGATCACCTAACAGAGGCCGGATTGATGACGAAAGCCGGTTTTGAAAGCGTTGAACTGGCCAAACAAAACGGCTCGTGGACCATTTTGGATACCGTAGACGCATTGCTCATTCCGGATGACCTGGAAGAAGCATTTGCAAAAAGTCCCGGATCCAAAGAGTACTTTTTGGGTTTGAGCAAAACCATCAAAAAAATGATGCTCTATTGGCTGGTAAGTGCCAAAAGACCGGAAACCCGCCAGAAGCGGATAGAAGAAATTGCTGAAGCAGCGGCTCAAAAAAAGAAACCGAAGCAGTTTTAGTAGTATTATTTAATTCAGCACAATGAATGCCTGGTCTTTACGTTTAAAGGGACAGAAATTAGCTATGAAGAACCTGCTTTTAATCCTCCTGATCTTATTTCCGATTTCGGCATTTGCTCAGATTGCTTCGAAAGAGTTAAAGAAAGCCGCGGATTTCAAAGAATTGGCCGGCCCGCCATTAAATACAAATTTGGGACCAGTTGAATCGGTCAAAGTGGTTTACGACCTGAATGCGGACAAGCTGTACTTCATTAATTTCAAGCGTTATCCTTTTCATTTCGGCTTTTGTACGGAATATTTATTCGACCAAAATTCACTGGAAGCATTCAATAAGCTCAACTACAGCAAAAACCTCCATCGGGATTACCTGCTGGGAAATGTGAATAGGAATGTGAATGCGGATCAGTATTTTATTGATCTTTCTGTATTTGATCAAATGCCGAAGGAGTTGATCGTGGCTTTTTATAAACACGTTCAAAAGAAGGTTTATTTTGGCGAAAAGCTGAAAGTGCTGCTGAATACCGAACGACTGCTGGCATTGGAAGATTCCCTGAAAGGTGAAATTCCGATCATGAAGCCTTCGGAATTGTACGAGAACAAAACCTACCAGGCTATTTCCAAAGGGATGGTTACGGGGCGTCTGCGCTTTGAGGAAAACCTGGATTCTGTTCCCGATTCCCGTCCGTTTTTACCGGAAGAAATCGTGGTTACACACGGAACACCCAAATACATTCCGCACGTTGCAGCAATTATATTGGATGAGTTTCAAACACCGCTCAGTCATTTGTCAATCCTGGGCAGGAACCGGAAGATCCCGATAGCTGTGGACTTAAAACTCATTCACGATACCACTTTCCGAAATTTGTCGGGACAATGGATTATACTGGATATAGCAGAACAGGATAGTTGGTACAAGCCAACAAAGCCAAGAGTTTATGAGGCAAAGAATAAACGGCCCGTTCCCCTGAAAATGGATTCTACCTGCCACGCGCTGGTGGATCTGAAAGATTTTAAAACTGCCGGATCCAATCAAATAGGGAATAAGGCTTTCCATTTCGGATTGATGAGCAAAGTTAGTGAAACCGGTCATTTCAAAGTACCCGAGTTTGCATTTGCCATCCCATTTTATTTCTATCTGGAACACATCAATCAGCCGAAAACAAAACAACTGATCGCTTCCCTGCAAAAGAGTGACGATCTTCCTTTGGATAGTTTGAAACAGCTCTTGAAAGCTGTTCGAACTGAAATCCAAAATACACCGTTGGATCCGCTCCTGGTTGCAGAGATCAAATTGCTGCTTGAGAAAAGTGACTTTAAAACCTTCCGTTTCCGCTCTTCTACCAATGCGGAAGATGCAGCTGGTTTTTCAGGTGCCGGATTGTATGATTCAAAAACAGTAGATTTAACAGATTCCACTAAAAATATCGAAAGGGCTGTGCTAAAAGTTTGGTCGAGCCTGTGGTCATTCGAAGCATTCCGGGAAAGGCGCCTGTTCAATTTCTCCGATGAGAACCTGGCAATGGGGATTTTGGTGCATCGATCCTTCCCGCAGGAAGAAGCAAACGGAGTGGTGATCACAAAGAATCTCTATCGTCCGGATACTTATTTGGATGGAATGACGATCAATGTGCAGATCGGTGATGTATCGGTTGTGGAGCCGCCAGCAGGAATAACTTGTGATCAATTGGTAATCGTTCAGGAATTGGAAGAATCGAATTTCAGCGGGATCGTGGAATACCTGGCGAATTCCAGCTTAACTTCCGGTAAAACGGTACTGAATGAAGAAGAAGTAAAGCGTCTGGAACTTGCTGCAAAGACAATTCGGGATTATTTCTGGGAAAAAGGATTACACAACAAAAAAATCTTTTCTTTTGACCTGGTGCTGGATATCGAATTCAAATTCCAGGGCGAGAACCGGGATTTGTATATCAAACAGGTGCGGTTTTATAATGAATGATGCTTAATTGAATTCAATGAAAACAACCTTCATACTTCTTCTTCTCATTGCATCTTTTCAGGTCTTTAGCCAGAACAGTCAGCTAAATGGAGCATGGATTTTAACTGCAATCCGGCACGATAACACATTAATCGCTTTAGATATTCCGGATCCGGGGCCTTACCGCTGGACTTCACCCAATACGCATTGGCTTTTTAAGAATGAAAAATCCTACGAGATAGATTATCCCTGCTGTTTGCTGGAAGCAAGTACTATTAGTGTAAAAGGAGATAATCTATTGATCAAAGCAAAAGGCGGTTCCGATGAATTATTTGGGATTGAGTTTCGCAATGACTCACTGATCCTGACCAGCGAACTTCCTTATGGAGCTGCTTATTATTTGATAAAGGATACGCTTCCGTTGAAGGAACTGGACAAATTTACGAGCGGTTATATTAATCCGGTTTGTTTCTATGGCAATTGGGACATCCCAACCGGCGAAGTTTCTGTGAGGTCCGATGCGATTATTGTGTGGTATCCGTGGAAGTTTCCTGAGAAAATTAACATAGATGCGAATAACCTGCATCATTACTGGGCAAATAACCGCCTTTACCTGGAAGTGGATGGTGTGAAACGCCCGTTTAAGGTAAAAAGTGTTTCGCATCAAACCGGCAATATGATTCTCATACCGGAAAAATGGGTGAATGAGTACATCATAAAGCAAAACCTGGAACCATACCAAATTTCAATTGTGTGGCTGAGGAGAATTAATCCATAAAGGTCTTCCGGTTTCTTCTTCTGAAAAACAGGTATAAGATCAAAGCAATCACCAATCCAATTGAAATGATTTTGATAATCAATAATTGATGCATAGCTTTTTTATCGCTTTTATCAATATACGGCGTATAATTCGGTCGGTGAGGCACATGGATCACCTGTAAAGAGGCTTCCAATTGCGGTACAGCAAGTTCAGTTGCCTCCGGGACTTCAAATCCAATGGCATCACTGCGGAGTTCTGATCTCCATACTCTTCCATATTTTTTATCCAAATAGGCAAAGATCACTTGATTATACCCGTTTTTATCCGTCGGACGATAGCTGATAGAAGAAGTTTTAGTAAGCGTATCCCGGGTTAAGGAGTTTTTATCTTGTGAGACCCCGTATTTTGTAAGCAAGAGGATTAAGACGAAATAGATCTGTTTCATCAAGATGATTATAGTTGGCTTAATTCTTTTTTCTGCGTTTGATTATAAAATAAAGCGAAAACAATAAGGCAAAACCACTGGTCGGAAGAATGTACCATAGAATGGAAGTTTCTGTTTCGGGATCAAAAGCTTCTGCGGCTAAAATAAGAAAACTGTATTTCATCTGAATTACCTTATACCTGGCGTAATAAAGCCTGGATCTTGTTTCGTTCAGTTAATTTACAAAAAAAAATAATAAAAAATTTGCGAAACCGAATAGTTGCATATATATTTGTGAAACCGATTGGTTTCGTATTTAAATTTTGATTCAATGAGAAGAGACGTGTTTCAGGCAATAGCCGACCCAACCCGAAGAGCAATTATTATGCTGGTGGCGGTTCAGTCCATGACGCCGAATGCCCTGGCCGAGCATTTCGATACCACACGTCAGGCAGTTTCCAAGCATTTACGCATCCTCACCGAATGCGAATTGGTCAAACAGAACCAATCGGGGAGGGAGATTTATTATCAACTCAATGGAGATAAAATGAAAGAGATCGATCACTGGCTGCAGCAATTCAAGAAGATTTGGGAAAGCCGTTTCAACCAATTAGACGATGTATTAGCAACTTTAAAAAAAGAAAACAAATGAATTCAAACCTGCTTTTTGATTTTTCCGTGAACAAGGAAAACAACACGATTCACGTAACGCGCGATTTTGCAGCAAACCTTTCACTGGTGTGGGATGCTTGGACCAAACCCGAATTACTCGACCTTTGGTGGGCACCAAAACCATTTCGCACTCAAACCAAATCGATGGATTTCAGAGAAGGAGGTATGTGGCATTACGGAATGATTTCCGAAGAGAATGAAGTGCACTGGTGCAGATTGGATTACCAGAAAATCGAACACCAGAAATCGTATTCCGGACTCGATGCTTTTTGTGACGAATATGCAAACCTGAACACCGCATTTCCGCGCTCCTTATGGACAAATGAGTTCAAATCGAACGGAGAGAACACCAGTGTAAACATCGTGATCCAATACGAATCCCTGGAAGACCTGGAGCGGATCGTTTCCTATGGATTCAAAGAAGGGTTCAGCATGGCCATGGAGAACCTGGATTACTACATTGAAACCAAATTCAAGCTTCGGAATGAATTAAAGCCAGGCCGTTTGCCGCGTGTGTGTAATTATTTGAATTTCGACGGAAACACAGAAGAGGCCTTCTTGTTTTATCAGTCTGTCTTCAAAACAGAATTCTCAGGAAAAGGCATCCAGCGATTCGGAGATATTCCGGCAGATGGAAATCACCCGCCGGTAGCTGAATCCATTAAAAAGATGATCCTTCACATTGAATTACCGATCACCGGAAACCATGTCCTGATGGGTACAGATGCCCCGAAAGAAATGGGATTCACCTTGTCATCCGGGAACAATATGCACATTTCCATAGAACCTGAAACGAGAGAAGAAGCCAAGCGCATCTTTGACGAACTTTCGGCAGGCGGGAACGTCACGATGCCGCTGGAAGATATGTTCTTCGGAGCATATTACGGTTCGTTCACCGATAAATACGGAATTAACTGGATGATCAACCACGCGAACTAAAAGGTAAAAGTGAAAAAATGTTTAACTTTTTGGATACCCTTTTTGGAAGCTTTAACTTGTTGGGAGTTCCTGTGGAAACGGTTAAAACCTGTGAAGAATTAACGGAAGAGGAAAGTTTAAACCTTAAAAAAATAGAAATTATGAAACACAATTTGGCATTTGATTTTTCGGTTGATAAAGACAACAGGACAATCACAGTAACAAGAGAGTTTGCGGCAGAAAGACCGCTGGTTTGGGATGCTTATACCAAAAGCGAAATATTGGATCAATGGTGGGGACCCAAGCCCTGGAAAGCGCAAACAAAAAGCATGGATTTCCGGGATGGCGGAACCTGGTTGTATGCCATGATAGGTCCGGAAGGTGAGGAGCATTGGTCGATTGTGGATTACACCAAGATTCAGCCTCAAAGATCATTTGCAGGATTGGATGCATTTTCGGATGAGAATGGGAACATTAACAACGATATGCCACGATCAAAATGGGAAGTTTCTTTCGAAGATAAAGGAGTCCATACGGAAGTGAAAATGCATATCAGTTATGACGATTTGGAGCAGCTGGAAGAAACCATCAAAATGGGCTTCAAAGAAGGTTTGTCACTTGGAATGGAGCAGTTGGACGAATTATTACCCACTCTCAAAAAATAAGCCGTATGAAAAATAAAATCTTATTTGTGTTCAGTTTGTTGTTCGGCCTGATGTTCATCAACTCAGGTTTGAACAAGATCTTTCAATATATGCCGATGCCTGAGGATATGCCGGAGAGTATGATGAAATTAGTGGAAGCATTCGGAGCAATTGTGTGGCTGATGCCTTTAATAGCAGTGGTAGAAATTATTGGCGGAATTTTAGTGATTATCCCGAAGTACAGGGCTCTTGGAGCAATCATGATTTTTCCGATAATGATTGGTATTTTGCTGACAAATATCTTCAATGCACCATCCGGATTGCCGATCGCACTGATCCTGTTTGCAGTATTATTATGGATGATGATTGATAACAGAGCAAAATATGCAAGCTTATTTAAGTAATTATTAAATTAGAAAAGTTCCTTTTTTTAAACACTTTAAACCTTTGAATTTTTTCTTAAAAAAAGATAAATGGAATACACAAAAGTAACTGTAGAGGCAATTATAGATGCACCGATCACGAAAGTGTGGGATTATTGGGTGATCGTAGAACACATCATGAAGTGGAATGCCGCTTCCCCGGATTGGCACACGCCACATGCCGAAAATGATTTGCGCACGGGCGGAAGGTTCATTTCGCGAATGGAAGCAAAAGACGGAAGTTTTGGTTTCGATTTCGGAGGAATTTACGAAGAAGTCATTCCTCATAAAACGATCACTTATGTCATGGACGACGGTCGTAAAACAACGATTACGTTTGTGGATGATACGGGTGAAAGAACGATTGTAACCGAAACCTTTGATGCCGAAACAACCAACCCGATCGAAATGCAGCAAGGTGGATGGCAGGCAATTCTGGATAATTTCAAAAGATACACGGAGGCGAATTAATTACAAATTACGAATGCCAAATGATTTCAATGTGAAGTCAGGCATTCGTAATGGATCTTTGATGCAGAATCTACCATTCGCAATTGGGAATTAGTAATTCGCAATTAACGATGTTACTTTTTTCAACTCTTTGTGTTATAGGAGTATGAAAACTTTACTTCCACTTTTGTTAGGCTTTCTTTGGATAGGAAAGACAACTACTGCTCAGGTTTCTATAAGAGAAAATTTCCGTTTCCGCGACACTTTAAAAGTGGCGAAGTACCGGCCCGTTGAAAATGGATTCAGTGTTGCAAAGATTCGCATGACTCCCGGTGAGCACACCATTCTGAACCCGGAAGACGTAAAAGCACTTAGGGATCAAACCATTATCCGGGTCGATCTGATTTATTCCGATTATCCTTACGGGATGGATTTCACGGAACTGAATCGCCGACGCATTTTGGAATTGTACATCCTGCTTCCGGAAGCCTTCAACAGCAGTATCATCGATTGGAATATCGTGAAACAAACCGGTGTGGAGTCTCAAAGGGATATGCAGGCTTACTTTCACGGTTTTGAAATTTATTACCGTAAAATGCCGACTTTTCAGGAAGAGCATAAGTTGATCCTGGATGTGGTGGAACAAAAAACTCCTCCGGAGGATTCAAGCCTGTTAAAGGTTTTTGAGAGACAACCGACCTGGAAAAATATGCTGGTCGTAACGGATGTTACCGGAAGTATGGCGCCCTACACGGCACAGATCCTCCTTTGGATCAAAGCCAATCAGAAAATGAAAACTTTCAAACAGATCGTGTTCTTCAATGATGACGAGGAAAACAGCAATACCCAAACGAAATCGCTTGATTCAACCGGTTTGTGGACCATCGAATCATCCAATGCCGACAAGGTGATCCAACTCGCTTTTAAAGCGATGGAGAAAGGTAATCACATAGAAAATGACCTGGAAGCGGTTTGCTACGCCATTCAAAAATACCCGGAAAACAAGCATAATGTGGTACTCATTGCTGACAATTGGGAAGATCCCTGCGATATGAAGTTGGTAGAATTCCTGAAACAGCAGAAAGTTCCCTTGAAAATAGTGGTTTGCGGAGTAACAGATCGCATGAATACCTTGTACCTGGATTTGGCTTATGCAACCGGCGGGAGTGTGCACACTATGGAAGAAGATCTCACCAATATTGCCCAATTAGGTAATGGAAAGACCTTCAAACTGAACGGAATGACTTTCATGATGAGTGCCGGAAAATTTGTGCAGATTGAAGGTAAGAGTAGGAATTAAGCATGAAAGATGGCTGAATGTTTAAGATCCTGATTACAGGCATCACTCAGCAAATCTATTTGTTTAAATTTAGCAATTACAATTCAGGCCATTATGAAGAATTCCATTTTATACGTTCTGTTACTCTTTGCTTCCAATTCATTTTCCCAGAAAAAAACATACATTGAATACTATAATCTGGTGAATAAGGCAGAAGAAGAATTTGTGATGAAAATGGATTCGTCTTGTTATAAGTACTATGACGTGGCTTTTGCAAAGAACAAACCTTTTCTAAAAGATCCATACATAGCGGCTCAAATAGCTCTTTATTTGAACGATACACTCCGTTTTAAGCACTACTTGTCTATTGCGTTTAAAAACGGAATGCCTTTAAAATCTGTAGCAGCCAGTAAGTTCATCCGGGAGAGGTATTATCCTCAATTGTACAAAACAGTTAACTGCCTTTATAAACAAACTGCAAAACCGCAAAAAACAGACTCTGTTTTGTTGGATAAAATCTGTTTGATGTGCTACCAATCCGACAGTTTGAAACTAAAAACGGGGGGAGAAAGCCTCGCATTTCACCAAAATGAAAATGAAACAAGAACATTCCTTTTGGAAGAACTTTTGAAAAAAGGTGTTTTTGCAAATGAGCATTTACTGGGTATTACAAGCAATGCCATATGGGCTGATTTCTACCGGAAGTTCAAAAGAGAAGATTTGGTTGCTTCCTTTGGGCAGGATCCGGCTTATTCGGAAGAATCCGAATTGAGATTGAAATGCCCCATGAATATCATCCTGCATTCACAATGCTTCTTCCTGGAAAATAAGCACCTGTTTTTTGTGACTGTTCAAAACGGTTACCTGCATCCGAAGGATTATGCGATTCTGGAGGAAAAATCTGTTCTGTGGTTTAAGGTATCTACTACAAATCCGGCTGAAAAATGCCAGCTACCGACCGAAATGGTTTCCTACAATGTCTTTGGTACAGACCCCCGAAGTAAAATCCAGCTCTATGACGAGACGCCAGAAGGCGTGAAGCGTGCGGATGTGAACCGGTCTAAAATCTATATGCAGAAATTCACTGTCGACAAACGTAAAAAAGAACTGGAGGAGAAATTGGGGTTTGCTTTCTTTTTTGATTTTTTAGATCGCCCCTGAGTTTTTCAGTTGACAACGAATTCGGAATTCGTATCCCGATAGCTGTGAGGATGCGATTATATATGTACATTTGCACAAACGTTCTTTACTTGATCAATATCCGGAAAGGGTTTTCATTTCGCTGAAGCGGATGAAAATAATAGGGAATCGTGTTAAAATCACGAGCTGTCGCGCAACTGTAATTCCAGCCATTTTAAGGTGGAAGAGCCAGATACCTGCCATTTCTGATCCGTTATTTGACGGGATTGACCATGCTTTCGCGATTTGAAGCTCATGTCAAGGTTGTTTCTTTCCTTTTTTTCCGGGGAGAACTTCCTGCATCTCTTTTTTTTCGAAAGCCAGAACATTAAATGTAGCCTTATGAGTGATCATGAACAAGTTTTTTGTCCGCGCTGTAATTCTGAATTTCAATGTAAAGCAGGATCCATTTCGCTTTGCCAATGCACCACTGTGAACTTAACGGTTGACGAAAGCCAGTATATCTGCGACCACTACGAAGAATGCTTGTGCGCAGCCTGTATGTTTGCGTTGAAAAAGGAATACAATGCGGTAAAACTAGAGGAAAAATTCAATCAGATTTCTACGCTTTTTAAGAAGAAAGATTCATGATTTAAAATGTAATCCCAATAGCTATAAAAATTGAAAGTACAGAAGACTTCGTTTCAATTCGTAATTAGTCATTCGTAAATTAGTAATTAAAACAGATGAACATAGAAGAGCGTATTCAAAAAGCAGAAACCCGCATTTTTAAAGCGGTTTTCCCCAATACAACCAATCACTACGACACCTTATTCGGAGGTACTGCTATGCAATTGATGGATGAAGTGGCATTTATAGCTGCAACCCGTTTCAGCCGCCAGCGTATGGTTACTGTGAGCAGCGATAAGATTGATTTTAAAAAACCAATTCCGGACGGAACGATCGTGGAACTGATCGGTAAAGTAACATACCTTGGAAGTACGAGCTTGAAAATCAGGGTAGAAATATTCATAGAACAAATGTATACCGATGAGCGCGAAAAAGCTGTTACAGGGGAATTTACCTTCGTTGCAATTGATGAGAACAAGCAACCGGTAAAGGTCTTGAGAGACTAGTGCCGGACTATAAACTTTTGTGCCTGTCCGAATTGATCTGAGCTTATAAAATAGATTCCGTCGGCGTATTTTTCCAAGTTCAGCAAGTGAGTGATTCCCGATGCGTAAACAGATTCGATTACCTGTCCCTGAGAATTGCAGATACTGAGTTTGTTCAATGCAAAGGAAGCACTGATCAACAGTTCATTATTGGCCGGATTTGGAATAAACTGAAGAATAGTTCCTGTATTTGGATCTGCAAAAGATGCTGTTGCTGAACATGCCTTTAAAAGGTCACTCATGGAATCATTCAAAAAGCAATTTGCATATTGCATGTTCTGAATGAACTCATTCATGCCCTGCTGCATTTCTGCTGCTGTTGGCTGCGGGTTGAAACCATTGGCAATCCACTTAATAGATTTGTTCCAGAGCGAGCTTGAATCGATTCCTGCGTAGAAAGGATAATTGCTTCCTGTAATGTGTTTTTTCCAGGTCCAAAAGGTTTCACCGCTGATTTGTTTTGCAGGATCTTTGAAGTAATTCAAGGTAGTTGTTAAAGGAGTGTAATTGTTTTCGCCCCATTCTCCGCACATAACCGGAACATCTAGGTTTTCAGATACTTCAACAAAAGCATCCAGTGCATTTGGAATATTCCAGACGAACCAGCTGTAGAAATGGAAAGTAAAAGCCATATTCGGATTGGGGAGAGCGGTGAACATACTAAAATCGGTAGAAGCCTCCTGTCCTTCAATGAATAATAGGTGATTCGTGTCCACCGTTCGGATGGAATCGATCAATACTTCGTAAAAGTCAACGAGCATGGCATTATTCGGCGCAAGAGGTTCGTTGAGCAGGTCATACCCGGCAACAATTCCACGGTTTTTATATCGGTTTGCAATGGCTTTCCAAAGTTCGATAGTTCGCGTCTGGTAATTGATTTCTGCCCACATATTGGGAGAATCAGGATCCGTCACAAAGTAGGTGGATTGTCCTCCCGGAGCACTGTGCATATCAAATAATACATACACATCATTGTCTTCACACCAATCCAGAACGCTGTCAATCAAATCCCACCCGGATTGTTTGTAGACAAAAGGATTGGTATCGTCTTCCAAAATGGTATGATTGAATGGAAGTCTTACTACGTTGAAACATTCACCGGAAATGGCCTCAATATCTTTTCGTGTAATGTAGTGTTGGTAAACCGAATTGCGAAAAGCATCGGCACTTGCTTGTCCCACTTTGTTTTTCATCCGGGTGTAAATGGTTTTCTCCTGGGTATAACCTGTTCCCCATATCCACCCTTCCCACAAAAGCCATCCGCCCAGGTTCACTCCTTCCAAACGGATTTGGGTATTTGATCCATCCAGTAGTTGTCTTCCTGAACGGTGTACAAAAGAGTTGTTATTCCAATTGGCTTGTGCTGAAACAGATAGGATTGAAAAGCAGGTAAAATAAAGAAGAAGGATTTTCCACATATACTTAAGTCGTAGTTTGATTGCTAAGATAAGTAAATTGATCATGGAGAGACTGCTACAGATCTGAAAAGGCAGAATCTGCACATTTTAGCTGAAAAAATAATCCCTGTCGATTTTTATTTTGCCGATTTTCAATTATTTTTAAGGGAATGAATAGGGAATTACGGGTTATTTCAGCGGTTGTTTATATTGGTTTCATGTACCTTGTATTCTCATGTAATAATAATGGCAATAAGCAGATTTATGCAGATGAAAATCAGGACCAGCTGTTTTTGGATTCGTCGCATAATTTGCCTTTTAAATGCATCATTGACACTCCTTTTTGCACGGATTCGGCCTGCAGTGGCAGTTATCGGGGAGTTGAATTCGTACCGGAGCGTTATATCAATCAATTGAAACTGAACGGAACCGATGTGGCACACCAATATTCTAATAAAATGTGCGAATATGTTGGCAAAAAACTGAAGCAATTGTATCGTGACAGTTTATACAGTAAAGTTGATTTTAACCGCATTAAAATTTCGACAAAAGGAATGAACGGAGATTCAAATGATGTAGAGTATAAAGTTTACATTCCTTTTAAACGAGTGCCTCAGCATCAGGCCATGACAGCTTTTGATCATTGTGGTGGATGGGGACATAAGCCCGAACTTAAAAAGAGAAAGTTTGATTTACTCTCCAGCCCGAATAAAATCGTGAAGAATCGCAGGTTGCTGGTAAGCAGGTTGTTCCGGACAAAAGAAGGGTTACAGGAGTATTGGATCCAATGGCAGCATACGGATTATTCCAACTAAGAATTGAGGTTTCAATTATTGATAAATCAACAAATAAAACTTAACTTTTTTGGAATATTTAGTGTAAATTTCAGTCAGAATTGGAATCCACGTTTACTTTCTAAATTGAATTAAAAACTGGATGATAAATTAATTATCATTGTGTTAGTATTTAAACATGCCAAAAACTATGAAGAAAATTTACTTTTTGTTGGGGTGTTCACTGTTTCTCAACTTTTCAAACAGTGTTTCCGCCCAAGTATTAATCTCGGAGGACTTTAGTTCCGCAACCGGTACGACGCCACCTGCGGGTTGGAGTAACAATGACATGACCGGAGTTGGAACTCCTTATTTGTGGGACTTTGATAACCTTGGAGGAGCGCCGTTGAATGCTCCAATTACTGATCCTGCTGCAGTCTTTAACAATGATTACCTTGGTTGGTCAGGAGATTATCCTGAGTCAGCTTTGGAATCTCCTACTTTTGATGCAAGCGTAATTACGGATTTCATCTATTTGTCATTCGATCACAGCTTCTATAATGACAATTTCAATGGTGATGGAAGTTATTCCGTTGAAGTTTGGGATGGGACCTCGTGGAATTCTGTTATGAGTGGTTCAGGAGATGTTTCAGGACACGTTTTAATGGACATAACTGCTGATGCAAACGGTGCTTCAGATGCTCAGGTTCGTTTCGTTTGGTATGGTGACTATAGCTTTTATTGGGTTGTAGATAATGTTCAGGTTGAAGTGATTACTTGTGCACCTGTAACAAATTTGCTTATTGATGCGGTAACTCCTACAACAGCAGGTATTTCATGGACTTCGCAAGGTGCTGAAAGCAGCTGGAACATTGAATATGGTACTGCCGGGTTTACTCTAGGATCGGGGACACCGGGAACATCGTTAACTGAATCATTTACGACTTCGACTCCATTGACTCCGAATACAAACTATGATTTCTATGTTCAGGCTGATTGTGGTGCAGGAGATGAAAGTCCTTGGTTCGGTCCAATAAACGTATATACTGGTTACTGTGAATTCGAAGGATTATTCCCGGATTATTACATCAATAACTTCTCTACAACTGGTGGAGCTACTTCCAATATTTCAAACTTAAACTCTGGATTTGCTACAAATGGTTATGAAGACGCTACTACTATGACAGTCTCTCAATATGAAGGAGGACCGGATGTGAATTTTACTGTAAATTTCGGTTTACCGGGTTATACTTATGGATTTGGTATTTGGGTGGACTGGAATGATAACATGATCTTCGAATCAAGTGAACAAATGTTCCAATCTAATACCGGTTATCAAGAAGACTTTTCAGGATCTTTTGGGGTTCCTATAGGAGTTGCAGTTGGTAACTATAGAATGCGTATTCTAGCAGACTATTGGAATTCTTCTCCGTCAAACGCTTGCAGCTTGAACTCCGGAGAAGGTGAAGCGGAAGACTACACATTTGTGGTAGTTCCGATTCCTACTTGCTTGCCGGTTACCGATTTGGAGATAGCGAATGAAACAACCAACTCTATTGACATTACCTGGACACCGGGTGATAACGAAACAAACTGGAATATCGAATGGGGTATGCCTGGTTTTGTTCCCGGAACAGGTAACGGTATCGATTCAGCTGAACAAAGCTCTTCGGCATCCTTTACGATAGGTGGACTGGATCCTTCTACTGTTTACGATATTTACGTTCAGGCTTCCTGTAGCACGACAGATTCTTCTTATTGGACATTGGTTAGTGGAACAACGCTTTGTGCACCAATTACGGCTTTGCCTTGGACAGAAGATTTTGAAGGTATGACTGATTTTGATTATGATTTATTCCCGCTTTGCTGGATAAGTGAAAATGGAGATTGGGTTAGCGATAATGGGAATAATACCCCGGGATTTGCTAATTCAGGATCAAACTTTGTTGGAATTTATTATGGTTCAAACGACTACTTGTGGACTCCTGAATTCCAATTAATTGCAGGAAAAAAATACGAATTCAGCTTTATGTGGGCATCAGTAGATGAGAACTCGGGTTGGTCTGGGTCTGTGGTTGTAAATAATTCACAATCGTCAATATCAGATTCACTTCTTGTAACGTTTATAGCACCATCTGAATCACCAAGTGAGGATTACGGTAAAGAAACAATCTGTTTTACACCACTTACATCCGGAGTGTATTCATTTGGAATCCAGGTATCAGCTTCATTTAGTCCTTACTTTTTATCATTTGATGATTTTAGTTTGATTGAACGTGCGGCTACTGCAGGGACAGGAAGCTCAATTAATGCCTGTCAAGTCAGTGGACTAGTAGACTTGAATCAAAATGCTACTATTAATGATCCGGT
Organism: uncultured Flavobacteriales bacterium; assembly: GCA_946478775.1. The sequence goes on along the minus strand of CAMLDR010000008.1, from coordinate 7,742 downwards.
AGGAGCATGGACTTTCTCTGGCAATCCGGCTACTATTGTAAACGACACCATGTTTAATCCTCAATTCGTGCCTGCCGGAGTAGTTAGTGTAGATTACATTACTTATGGTTGTTTGGTAGATACGGCATCTGTTATGGTGACGATTTATCCTCCTTCAAGTGCAGGAACAGATGGATTAATCACAGCGTGTAAAAACGAACCGATCGATTTGCATTCAGGTCTTGGTGGTACTGTTGATATGGGAGGTAACTGGATCAATTCCACCAATAATTTGATGCCGAACTCACAGGTGATTACAGGAACTTTCCCTGGAAGCTTTAACTACAAATACATCAGTGGAAACAATGTTTGTCCGAACGATACTTCCAGTGTGGTTGTTACCATTTTGTCAAACTGTGACTGGATGTCAGTTGACGAAAAAGCTCTTGAATCAATGAATTTGTATCCAAATCCTTCAACGGGATTGGTTTACATTGAATCTGATTTGAGCACAGGATCATTCAACCTGGTAGTAACAGATGTCAACGGACGTGTAGTTGAAACAGAGAACAATTCGATTACAAACGGTGTTAATGCAGTAAATCTGAATAACGTGCAAAGAGGTACTTACTTCTTTAAGCTATCAAACGAAAATGCTGAAAAAGTATATCGTGTGGTAATTCAGTAACAAATAAAATTCAATAGAAAGTCCTGAAGCGATGGAAACACCTGCTTCAGGACTTTTTGTTTTTATTACCTTTGCAGCATGAATTTTGAAAAACAATTGAATCTTCGCAGCGGAGAAATCTGTGAGTTGAGCGGATCTGCTGATAACTTACAGGTTTACCAGGTACCACCTTCTGAAGGGAACTCAGCCGATGATTTTGTCCTGATCAGTCAAAACTTAAAAGATCAGTTGGAGGGAAAGAAAGAACTGGTCCCAAATGATTGGAGATGCCTGAATGACGCTATGTGGAGTGAAGTTTCCGCCGTGAAGGTCATTTCTTACCGCATGCTGCATCAGTTGAAGCAGGAAGGCTGGCCAAACGATTTACTGGAAATGATCTATCTGGATGATTCCGAACTTGCCCTGGCCAAATCCGGAATGGAAGATGAAGATGCTGTGAAGCACCTGGACTCCAATGGTGCAGTCCTAAAAACCGGAGATACTGTTGTATTGATCAAAGAATTGGATGTGAAAGGTTCTACCATTACGGCAAAACGCGGAACAGCTGTTCGAAATATTCGTTTGGTACACGATGATCCTACGTTAATAGAAGGAAAAATCGACGGACAATCCATTTACATTCTCACGCAGTTCGTAAAGAAGTAGACTTCAACTCCGCTCAGTCTACTTTTATTTCGATCGTCTTTAAGGATACTGAGCGAAGTCGAAGTATCAATTAAAGCACGTCCTTGTAATCCGCTGTTTTGTCAAAAACGCTTTTTGCAAAGGGGCAAAGCGGAATGATCTTAATACCTGCTTTTCGGGCAAACTCAACGGCTGCCTGGACCATCAGGTTTCCAACACTTCTTCCTCTGAACTCCGGGTTGACTTCTGTGTGATCAATAATGATCCGGTCGTCATTCACCCAGGCATAAGTCATTCTTCCGGCTTCCTTGCCGTCTTCGGTTGCTTTGAAAAAGCCTTTTGATTCGTGATCAAATTGTTTTACTTCTATCATGGTTTTATTAATTCAAAATTCAAAATGATGAATTCAAAAGCAAGCCAATTTTTTGAATTTTGACTTTTGCATTTTGAATTAGATTTTGGGTTCAGGCAAAGGAACAAATCCGGTTTCTCCTTCGATCTTAGGGAAAGTCTGATCGATCCAGGCTTGTTTGGCTTCCTCAATGCGTTCTTTTCGGGAAGAAACAAAGTTCCAAAAGATAAAACGCTCTTCCGGGAACGGATCTCCTCCGAAAATATAGATGGTGGTGTTCTCAGCCATTTCAAAAGTACAGAGCTCGGTATTCTTTGCAATCAGGATTTGTTTCGGGCCAAATGCTTCATCACCGTCCTGAATGCTTCCTTCCAAAATATACAAAGCACTTTCGCCAAACAACTCTTTACCGATGCTGATTGTTGTGGCTTCCTGACTTTTGATTTCCAGGAAATAAAGCGGACTGTAGACCGGAACAGGAGATTTTCTTCCAAATGCTTCTCCGGCAACCAGTTTGAAATGAACGTTGCCTTCTTTCCATTCCGGAATCTGATCTGCTTCAATGTGCGTAAAAGAAGGCTCTATTTCTTCCAGTTCTTTCGGAAGGGCAACCCAGATTTGCAATCCGTGAAGGCTCTTTTCAGAGTGACGTAAATAGTCAGGTGTTCTCTCCGAATGAACAACGCCTTTTCCGGATGTCATCCAGTTGACCGCACCGGGCTGGATTTCCATTACGGAACCAATACTGTCACGATGCATGATAGCACCTTCAAACAAATAAGTAAGCGTAGACAAACCGATGTGAGGATGTGGGCCCACGTCCAGGTTTTGGTGATCACTTAATTTTGCAGGTCCCATGTGGTCAATGAATACGAACGGACCAACGGCGCGTTTTTGGCGAAACGGAAGCAAGCGGCCAACTAAAAAATGACCGATATCTGCGGCGCGTTCTTCTATTATGAGCTGAATATTTGACATGAAATGGATGTTTTTAATCAAAGGAATTCTAAATTTAAGAACTTATTTGCTGATATCAACTGTTTACACATCGCTTAATAACATTCAGGTATTTGGAACGGCGAGAATTAGCCGGTAGTCCCGAACAAAAACTAATTTAGTAGAAATTATATCAAATACGCTACTCGGAAAATGATCAATAAACTGGGGAAAATACTTTTGGGAGTCGGGCTTTTGGCATTCTTAACGCTTGTTGGACTGGATATCAGCGGACATTCAATTAGTGCCAGTAAGGGTGTTTCGATTCTTGTGCTGGTTACATTGGTGTTCCTGATTTTCTCCGGAATTACATTGATCTATATTCAAAGCTCTGTCGAGAAAAGAATGCGGGTTTCTCAAATCATACTGGGATTTGTGATCTTTCTCTTTTTAGCCGGTTCGGTCTCTAAGTTCATGAGATATCCGGGAGCAGGCATTGAAATTGTTCTGTTCTTTTTCTTGCTGTGTTTTTCCTATTTTCCATTTGTCATTAAAAGACGATTCGAGCGCTTAATCGAAATTATTCCTTCCAGATCAAAAGCGCTTTATTTGAGCGTATTGGACTTGATTGGCTTGCTTTGTTTTGTAATGGGTGCTCTGTTTCTGCTGCAGCAATGGCCTTTCGGACTGCCGCTTTTGGGAATTGGAATGGTTACTTTTTTAATTGCAATGAATGGATGGAACAGAAGTTTTCGAAGTGAGGTAGAACTGCGTAAATCTGCTGAAAACGAGTTGAAATCCACGTTGGAAGAACTACACAGAACGCATTTGGAAGTGACCGAAAAGCATAAGGAGATCAAAGACAGTATCAATTATGCAGAACGGATCCAGCGCAGTTTTTTAGCTACGGAAGCTACACTGTCTGATAACCTCAGTGAGTATTTTGTCATTTTTCAGCCAAGGGATGTCGTTAGCGGAGACTTTTATTGGGCCTCCCAATCTGCAAACGGGAATTTTTTGTTGTTAACCGGAGATAGCACCGGACATGGGGTTCCCGGAGCAATTATGAGCTTACTCAATATCACAAGCCTGGAAAAAGCAATTGAACATCAGTCAGAACCCGCTCAAATTTTCAACGAGGCAAGAATGACCATTATTGAACGATTGAAACATGACGGAAGTTTGGAAGGTGGAAAAGATGGAATGGACGGAAGTTTGATTTCCTTCAATAAAGAAAAAACCAGCCTGACTTATACTTCAGCGAACAATTCTATCTGGATTGTCCGTTACTCGGAAGAAATAGGCGCTTATGAATTACTGGAATTCTCAGGAGACAAAATGCCTTTGGGGAAACACGTTCATGATAGTATTTCCTTTACACAAACAGAAGTTGCATTGCTGAAAAACGATGTGGTTTATTGTTTTACAGATGGTTTTGCCGATCAGTTCGGTGGGCCTAAAGGCAAGAAATTCATGAAGAAACAAATGAAAGAATTGATCCTTAAACAAGCTGTCTTTCCACTGGAAGATCAAAAGCAAACGATCCTCAAAACCTTTAATGACTGGAAAGGGACCCATGAGCAAATTGACGATGTAACCATGATCGCTGTTCGTATCCACTAATAAATTGGGATTTATTGGCAATTAATTTCCCCCTTTTGAAAATCTAAATTGACTTTCTTTTCGTACCTTGAGAAGGCGCATTTCCGTGTTTAAACGGGAAAATTATGTACATAAATTACTAAAGACTGACTATGAAAAGAGCGATTTGGAACAATACTGTCATTGCAGAAAGCGATAAAACGGTTGTAATAGAAGGGAACCATTACTTCCCGTCGGATACCATCAAAAAAGAATATTTTAAAGAATCAGACACACACACAACCTGCCCGTGGAAAGGAATAGCGTCTTATTATTCGTTGGAAGTGGGCGGGCAAACAAACAAAGATGCGGCCTGGTATTATCCGAAAGCATCGGAATTGGCAAAGAGCATTGAAGGAAAGGTGGCTTTTTGGAAAGGTGTTCAGGTGGTTGAGGATTAATGGAACAGAATGAATTTGAAAGAAAAATACATAGAAGTAAGAAAAAGAACAGCAGCTTTATGTCAACCGCTTCATGTGGAAGATTATGTTCCGCAGCCGGTTGATTTTGCAAGTCCCCCAAAATGGCATTTAGCACATTCAACCTGGTTTTTCGAGGAAATGATCCTGAAGAAAAATGTTGCTTCATACAAAGAATTCCATCCCGATTTTGGGTTTTTATTCAATTCGTATTACAATACGATAGGTGAACGGACTTTTCGTGCAGATCGCGGAAACATTACGCGGCCGGGAGTTTCGGAAGTTTACGAATACCGTGCATATGTAGACCAGGGAATGATGGAATTGCTTGATAAAGAAATTTCCCGGGAATTAAGAGAGTTGATCGAACTGGGGTTGAACCATGAACAGCAGCACCAGGAATTATTGGTTACGGACCTGAAATACACCCTTGGCCATAATCCGATCTTTCCGGTTTACGATAAGAATTTCAATTTGCTGGCAGATACCAATCCTGCTTTCGGTTGGGTTTCGATGGAAGAAGGCATTTACGAAATCGGACACGACGGCGGAGCTTTTTGTTTTGATAACGAATTGAACAAACACCGGGTCTATTTGCATGCATTTGAAATATCTCATGCTTTGGTGACCAATGGCGAATACATGGAATTCATGGAGGCCGGTGGTTATTCCCGTTTTGATTGCTGGCTGGACGAAGGCTGGTCGTGGCTGAACGCGAACAAGATCAATTCTCCGCTCTACTGGCACAAGATTCAAGGGAAATGGCATTATTTTACAGTTGCGGGTCTAAAAGAAGTCGATCCCGATGCCATTTTGGGCCATGTCTCCTATTACGAAGCTCAGGCTTATGCTGCCTGGAGAGGATTTCGTTTACCCACCGAATTTGAATGGGAGGCCGCTTCCGAATTGTTGGATTGGGGAAAACGCTGGGAATGGACAAACAGTGCCTATTTACCTTATCCCGGATTTAAAACAGCAGCAGGGGCGGTTGGGGAGTACAACGGGAAATTCATGATCAATCAGATGGTCTTGCGCGGAGCTTCAGTTGCAACGGCGCCAAATCACAGCAGAAAAACCTACCGAAACTTTTTTCACCCACATTTTCAATGGCAATATTCAGGAATCAGATTAGCAAAGTAAGATGATATTAGAACAATTTAAGCAAGATGTAAGTGCCGGGCTTTCTAAAAATCCCAAGCAAATTCCCTCCAAGTATTTTTACGACAAGCGGGGAGACGAACTATTCGTTCAGATCATGAATATGCCGGAGTATTATCTGACCCGTTCGGAAATGGAAATCTTTCAGCAGCAATCCCGCGATATTATTTCAAGTTTCAATATCCAAAAAGGAGAAGAAATCGAAGTGGTGGAACTGGGGGCAGGAGATGGAACGAAAACAATTCACCTCCTTTTTGAATTGATCCGTTCACGCGTGACTTTCAAGTACATTCCCATTGACATCTCTTCGAATGCCTTGATAGGATTGGAACACCGGATGAAGGAAGAAATCCCGGAATTGGCAATTAACAGTCTTCATGGTGATTATTTTCAAATGCTGAATGATCTGAAAAAATCACCCAACCGAAAGATTATCCTGTTCCTGGGTTCCAATATCGGGAATATGTCAGATGAACAGGCCAAATCATTTATAGCCTCTTTAAGCAAGAACCTGAACCCAGGTGATAAGATCGTTTTGGGAGTAGATCTGATCAAGGAAAAAGAAGTTGTTCTTCCTGCATACAACGATGCCGCGGGCATTACACGCGATTTTAATTTGAACTTATTGGAACGAATGAACCGCGAACTGCATGCCAATTTTGATTTGAATGCCTTTGTCCATGATCCGGAATACCATGAGTCGGAAGGAATTGCGAAGAGTTTTCTGAAGAGTACCAAAAAGCAGTTGGTGGAAATTAAATCGATCAATCAGTCTTTTTCTTTTGAGGAAAATGAGCGGATCCATACAGAGATTTCCCGGAAATACAATGATGCGATCCTCCAAAAGATCATCGATCAATCCCCTTTATCGGTGGAGCATTGTTTCACGGATCAACGGTCCTGGTTTGGGGATTACATCATTAACCGCGTTTAATTCAATAGATCTCGATATTAACCCATTGATCTATAGTTGTTTGAATGTGTTTTTGTAAAGATTAGGGCGATTGGTAAGCTCCCTTGAAATCTGTGCATCTGCGGTAAAAAAGAGGGGATCATCCTCAGTTTATTCAGTGGTATTTGTTAAGCTTTTCCTAAAAAGGAAAGCAAGACCGTATCTTTCTATTATTTTAGTCGCATAAATTTGCGTTATGACAACTACCGGCATAGAAAATCAGGGCTTTGTTAACAAACAACTCCCGCTGATCATAAAAGGATTAATGGCATTCATGTTCCTGCTTTCTGCAGTTGCAAAGTTGTATCCTTCACCCAATCTGGCTTTGCCTACCTTTGAGGTGAAACAATTGATCCCAATGGGATTCAGTGAAACAAGCGCTGCTTATTTTTCCCGTATTTTGATTGGCTGCGAATTGGCCCTGGGAGTTCTCCTGCTTCAAAAGAACTATTTCAAAAGATTGGTTATTCCCATGTCGTTCCTGATGCTTTTGATTTTCAGTATTCATTTGAGTTATGAGATCGCTTCAACAGGAAACAGCGGAAACTGCGGGTGCTTTGGATCCTTGTTACCCATGACTCCGGTGCAGGCTTTGATCAAAAATATCATCGGAATGGGCTTATTGCTTTTTCTTTATCAAAAAACGTTCAAACATCAGGACCGTCTGAATTTCTCTTTTGTTTCAGCGATTACTTTCGCTTCCATTTTGGCGGTATTCCTTGTAGGACCGATGCAGCGCAAATCCAATGATCAATTGGTGGAAGAAATGATGCAGGAAATGAATCTGGAAGAAGATTCGTTGGTAAAAACAATAGAAGCTGCTGACCCGAAGATTGAAAAACCGGAAGCTGCAAAAACTACTGATTCTAAAATAGATAAAACAGATAAAACAGCCGTCAAAGCCGAAGAAAAGCCAGTTTTAGATGAACCGAAAGCCAAAAGATCCGGTTTTGCATCTCAATTCGGCGATATTGACAAAGGAAGAAAGATCCT
>CAMLDR010000007.1 GCA_946478775.1 uncultured Flavobacteriales bacterium | reverse complement strand
TAGAAGACATTCGGAACCATTGTTTGGACGAGGGTTCGAACCCCTCCGACTCCACCAAGAGGGACAAACTAGGATAATACTTAGTTTGTCCTTTTTTGTTTTCTCTGAACCACTTGGTATAGCTGAGAATCTTCGCAATGTTCTCATTGATTTCAGCGGTTCGAACTTCATTATTTTTAAAAATGAATTTTTCAGGGAAAATCGAACCAATCAGATTTCTTTTCTCCTGAACAGTACTGTTTCTGTATCTTTCAATCAAATTGGGTAACAAATTCATTGCGCTTATCACTTGATCCTTCAAACTGCTCTTTTCTACTTTATTCTTACTGATCCGCAATTTTATTTCCTCAATACGTGCTTCTAATGTTTGATTGAGTTCCGTGTAATCCCTTGCGCTTAATTCTTCATCGAGAAAGGATTTCTTCAATGATGTTTTGCGTTCTTCCAATTTGCTTAATTCTTGCTTTAATCGTATAGTTTCCGCTTCACTATTCTTTGCCCCATCTTTTTGATCTTCTTCCCACATCGCACTAAATAGCGTTTCTGCGTCTTCATTAAAATCAATTGCGATCAATAGTTCTTCCATTTCTTTATTGACCGTTTCCGCTCTGAAACGTTCTTTTGAGCAATGCGAACAATGATAGTAGTAATGACGTGTTCCGTTTCTGCTTTTGGATGCGCTACCCGTAACGTGCTTACCGCAATTGGAACAGCTTAATATTCCCCGTAAAGGAAGTTCATCGCGTTCTTTGAACAATGTTTTCTTATTGATTCGCTGATTCTTTCCGTCCATGGTCATTTGAACCTCATAATACAATTCATCTGTGATTATTGGTTCGTGAATTCCAGTTCGGATTTCTTCGGGTTCATTATCGCCCGCAGGAACAAAAACTCTACCGATATAAACCGAATTTCGGAGCAAGCGGTAAAAACTGGTTTTGGAAATCTTCAAACCCATTTTAGAAAGTTCCATTCGGATAACATTCGGGGAGCGTTCAGCTTTTGCTACTTCTTTGAACGCCCATTCTACCACTTTCGATATTTCAGGATGCGGAATAATAATCGGTCGGTTGGATTCATCACGAGCATTCTTATAACCAACTGGGGCGTTGGAAGTCCAACGCCCCAGTTTTCGCGCTCCGCGAATCCCGTCCCTAATCTTCTGTGAACGAATATCGTTATCCACTTCGGGAAGTGCTAAGTAAATCGCAAGCATGATTTTGTTCTGTGGAACATTAAAATCAATGGGTTGCATGATTGCTTGCGCTTCAATCTCCATTTTGTTCAAGCGTCCGAGCATTTCATAAGCATCGGAAGCGTTACGGGAAAAACGATCCCATGAAACGAACAGCAAGTAATCAATACTTTTCTGTTTCGTTTTAGCGTATGCTATCAGTTGGTTGAACTGTGGACGATTGAACGTTTTTGCACTATGATCGTCCACGAAGTGTTTTTCAATTTCTATTCCCTTTAGTTCGCAGTATTTCACGAGTTGTTCATATTGAACCCCCAAGCTGTAACCGCTGTTTGCTTGCTCGTCCGTACTAACGCGGGTGTAAAGAATTGCGCGTTTCATTTTCTTTGTTGTTTAATTAATTCCTTCTTCACTTTTATGAACCCGTACAAGAATGTACGAATGATTTCAATTTGTTTATCTGTGCAGTTATCATACTTCTTTCCCAGTATTTTCCTACACTGAGCAATCGTTAACATTGCGTTTGGTTTTGCAATAAAGTAATTTGGGATTACTTCGACCCATCCTTTGTGTGTGAAAAATTCATAAAAATGCTGAATCTCTTTATTTACTTGAGATTCAGCACTTCTTTTATTTGAATAACTTGAATCCTAAAATCCCCAAACCGATTGTAGCTAATACAGCAACTACTGCTCCTGTTCCGTCCGATTCTTCATCCTGTTTCACTTCCTGAACTTCTGTTGAAGGACTTTCAATGACTTCAGGTTGATAAACACGATCTTTAATCGTCGGATTGAATTTGTGGAAAATCAATGTTAGGAAGAAATTATTGAGTGCTGAATTGCCTTGTAGAGCACGTTCAGAAACTTCATAATCATCTTCAACGTGCATTTCTTTTTTATGGGTAAGAAAAGATGCGCTACAATCACAGAAATGAGCGTGACTTTTATTTTTGATTACGAAGATACATTGATAATCTTCTTCATTCGTGTTTCTGTCTACTTCATAAACGGTACAGAGGTAGTTTCCTGGAATCTCCAAAAAGTCGATTTTGAAAACTGTTTGAAGATCAGATTGAGGTTCTAAATAAACAGTAAACGTATGTAGTCCAAGACCAAATTCATTGGCTAAATCAGGAATCAGCACTCGAAGAAGTTTGAAATTCATAGAATATAAGGTTGGGAATACTGATTTCGAAAGAAACTCACCATCCTCTTTCAATTCTTCATTCTCCTCACGAAGAGCCTTGTTTTCTTCCAAAAGATCATTATAATCGGGTTCATCGTCTTCGTCGTAAACAATGTCATCCTCGTCATCCTCATTGTATGGAGTCCATTCTCGATTAGGATCGAGTAATGGATTGGGAGTATTGATACCACGTCGAGGAAATTGAAACTCAATCGTATTCGGCTCCTCTTTCTTTGGTTCTTCCGTTGAAATGTCAATTGTCGGAATGGACAACTTGAACTCAATCAATTTTTTCAGTTGTTTGTTGAAGTATTTGTTTTGAATCTCCTGCTGTTCCAAGTTCACCAATTCACGATTGTGAATGTCACTGTAAACTTCAAACTTCCAGTCTGTACTTTCAACCGAGAGAACCTGAACTGTCTTTGCCGTCGTATTTACATACAGCAAAATACTTTGACTGGGCTTAGATGATTCGTTGATTTCGAGCAGTAGGAAATATCCATACTTGTCTTTCTCAACTGATTTGATGGATGCCGAACCGTGAATGTTGGTTGCGGATTTTCCCGAAAGAATGCCGTTTCCTGTTAGCCTTTGTAATTCCTCTTCCAGTTCGGGTGCGAACTCATTTAACAGACGATAATTTTCTTCGATAATTTCGTTGTCGTGATTCCGTTTTTCTTCTGTTTTGACTTCCTTAACTGGCTCTGTCGTTACTTCCTGTTGAATAACAGGCAGGTTTAATTTCGGTTCGATTAAACCGACCGTTTTTCTAACATCGTCAAGGTAACTCATCGCCATATTCGATTTGACTAAGGTGGATGCTTTGCGTTGTGCATCATTCCATCTGCCTCCTTCGAATTTGTATACGATTTCGGATAACCGAACCTGAGTACCTATAATTTCTAAATTGGTTAACATTAAAAGATTTTCCAATGAACTTGAATTTGCTGTGTCCATGGCATAAAATATTAAAAATGATTTGACTTATGAGAGAGGTTCTCTCATCTTAGTTTTGGTGGCTTTCCCAAAATACAGCGTTTCAATATTGGGAAAAGGTGGGCTGTCACTACTCCGTTCCGATTAGAACAGATGACAGGTCTTTTTTTGCTATAACGTTGATAGTATTCAAATTGTTACCCAAGCTGAAAGAAAAAAATGTTAAAGGTTCATTCGGTAAAAATTTGGCATCCTAGAGGTGGTCAATCAGGGGTGCTTTAGGTATCTAAAGTGGTTTCCAACTGGCATCCATTCAGCCCCCATTCAGGCTACATGAAAGCCAGTGAAAACAACCTGTTTGGTATCCATCAGGTGTCCTTGTTGGTTAGTTATTCTATCAAAGGTAGCCAGTTAGGTCACCCAATAAAATGATAACTGCCCACTAGTTGGTGGGCAGTTAGGAATAAATTGATTGTATTAAGATTTTAGCAAAGTCTTTAGGTATTTCTTCCGTTCCAACATCAACCAATTATAGATTTCTGTTGCCAATCGTTCGAAAGATTCGTTGTCGTTGAATGCGATTTCTGTTACATGATAGGCACGGTCGCAATACTCATCGGTTAAATGATCCAAGCGCCTATCGTTGATATTGAGTTCCATTAAGGAGAAAACGGAACGTGAAATGTCTAGCATTCCATTATCGTGATCGAACCCCAATAGGTTCAAACCTAAAACGGTATGTTGGTGTCTTAAATCGTCTCTTATCAACTGAATGATAACCTTTTTTGGAGTTTTTTTCTGCATGGCTTAAATATTTTTCATGTTCAAAAGTAATCAAATAATGTTTACTAGTAAACATTATTTGATTAAAAGTTATCATTGATTGATTACTTGTAATCATTGAGTGGTGACAATCGTAGTATTTGCGTATGATTGAGCCTTGTCTATTGGTCGGAAAATGTTATCTTTAACACCCATGAGTGAGAACGATAAAGTAGAAATAAACAGAATTGCAGAAGTCTTGTTTGAATTACAAGTATCTCAAACTGAATTGGCTGAACGTCTTGGTAAAACTAAGCAAAGTATAAACCGATATTGTAAGAATACAAGTCAGCCTACTTTAGCTTTTTTACGAGAAATTGCACTTGCCTTAGGAGTGAACGTTCAGGAGTTGTTGGTTCCTACTCCTCAGAAAGATCAAAATAAATAAACTTCTTTCAATACTTAACTAATACTAGAGCTGGCAAGTTTGAATAATGTGACATTTTCTAATGGTGCACCTAGTTTTTTGATCGTTTCTAAATACCGATTCTTTTCATCATCATTATAATAACTTACATCCAAGATAGGTTCATATACACATTGGAAGATTTTACTGAAATAAGGTAAATCAATACTATTCAAGGAATGCCCTAGAAATATTATTCTTTCGACAGAACCCAACTGATCAAAAAGATGCTTGTATTTTTCAATAATATCTGAAACAGGCTTTTGTAATGCGCTTTTAGGATACTTTGATCTAGATTTTGAATCAGAAAATGGCGTTCTATTACTATCTCCGTTTTCGTCAAGTTCTTGTTCAATTTCTTCTGAAACACTATTATGCCCAAAAATCAATTCCCCATAATTATTATTTAAATCACCATGAATATGAAGTATTTTCGATGAAGGAATTCCGTAAACCTGTTCTAAAACAAGTGTATAATTAAAGCTGATAAAAAATGAATCTTGTTCTAATTGAATTTTAGGTCTGATTATTTCGATGTCAATTAATTCTAACCATTCTTCAAAGGCACTTCTTACGGAATCTATTAATGTATCTGCCTGTTCACCTATATCATCTTCAAGAGAAAAACACAGACTTGGCTTGAAATCTTCATTCTGTATATCTATGTCACAGATGTCATCATAAAACAGGTTAGCATCAAAAGTCCCTAAGTCTTCTTCAAATTTTGTCCACTGGTTTTGTTCATTCGAATTCAAATAAAAATACCTCTCAAGATCATTCACTAATTTTTCATTTGTCGCTTTTATGTATGAATGAAAGTCTCCATAACTAGTCGGTAAATCATGAAACAAATCAAAGCCATTTCCTACTATATACAATGTTTTCATCTTATTTTAAGGCTTTTTGTTCCATCCTTGAATTTCTTCAAACAATTTCTCTGCTATCAATTGTCCATTAGGAGAAAATAGATTGTTAAAGTGGATCTCATTTTGACATAACGGCCAATTGCCTGTACTTCTTCTAATTAAGTAAACAAGTTCAGCTTCAATACTTTCTATCTTTGTTTTATCTAAACCATCGAAACACCAAACAAACAATTTGACTAGAGGTATTTCTTTCCATTTGTAACCATAATATCCATTTTTCCCGTCTGCTGTCAAACCATATCGTAGTCTATTTTTGATTGAACTTTTAGTTGTTCCTACGTATAGTATGTTTTCACCATCAGCCAGTAAATAAATTTTGAATTGGTTACCAGTTAAGGGTCGTTGAAATTTGCTAACCCCTCTATCATTTAACAAGTCAATTACTCCACAAATTTGATTGTTAACCAAGCTAAGACTAAAAACATTCGAGTTTGGAATTTCTACGTTTATTTGATTCATTTTTAGTCGAATGTAATATCCTTATTAATTTGATTATGAGCATGCTTTTCTTTTATTGCACCTATTACAATGTCTTTAGCTTCTCGATCCAATGGCTGATCAGGTGGTGTTTCGATTCCATAAATACCAACCTTTAATTTAAACTGTTCTTGTTCTAAGGTTTTTACGACACTTCCGATTTTGTCCTCAAGTAAAGTGAAATCGTGGACAATCTTCACAACATCTTTTGTAAGTATGTCTGTTATAATGTATCTATGAATTACCTTATTTCTCTCATTATACAATTCAAAAAGCTCATCATGAATTCCTTGATCTATAATTTCTTCCTCTAAAGCCAGTTTGTAAATTTTCTTCTCCATAATCGGAGCATCCGTTTCACTCTGAAATATTAGTGTTGTATCTATTTCGTTCGTTTGATTTTGGATTTGCTTTTTAAGTATTAAGGCTAATCTTAAAAGCGCATCAATTTGATTAGCCAGTATAACAACCAATTCGATTGATGAACCATTTTTGTATGCCCGATCCTTTAAATCAATAGATGCCCCCAAAGACATCATAAACTTGTTGAATCTTTCATACGCTAATATTTCCTTTTTGTGTTCTTCTTCAATTACTAGTATAGTCTCAAGAGTTTTTTTTGCCTTTTCTATTTCTTTTGTGACTTTGGTTTTCTCTCTATTCTTTGCATCATAAATGTATTTACACATTATGAATTTATCGCTTACAACAGCAATCCATAAATACAAATCAAATTTATTCGATGGGACGAATATTTCCTTAAACATAAGATTATCTATTCCAACTTTTTGAGTAGGGAGGGCATGGCTTTTAATCAGTTTAGGAATTTCGCCTTTTGTAATTGGACTACAGCTAATTTGGAAACAACCTACTGATTTATCATATAACTCAAATGATTCAATATCACTATTAACTGCATCATACATCCCATTTTTATTACCCCATTCAATAGGAATAAAGAATATGTAATTTCCTTTCGGATCAATAATTTTTTTCATCAATTCATTCTTGACCAATAACAGACTATTCAACTTCAATTTACATGAAGAAACGGTAGTCGTAAATTGAGTTTGTTATTTCTTTTGATTGCTTTACCACATTTGCGAAATTTTGGGAATAACCAATTGTGACAGGCATCGTTTTGTATAAAGTATTATTATTCCAATCAACTTTAGTAAGCGCAAGAATACTAGCACAAGTGGAATGCCATCCACCTTCCCCTGAAAACCTTCTAATTAGAATAGGCGTTGGTATTGGTTTTAATGCTCCTTCTTTAAAGACAGGCGAGTTGTTTTGTACGTTAACACCTGTTACACTTCCTTGAGTCCATAATAAACACTCATTTGAACTAATTGGAAGGTATGAGCCTCTTTCTAAAGGATAAGGTGCAGCACCGCTTGAATTTGCTATTTTCAGTCCATACCAATCAGTACTTCGAATTATTTGTACAAGCTCTATTTCAGTGTTTTCTCCAAATGAATCAAACGCTCCTTGAATTTCTTCTTCAGTGAAATGAGTCGTTTTATGTATGAAAATTTTCTTTGGGATTCTGCCATTATGTTCATTCTGATAAATCAGAAGACTTTTTGACAATAGCGTCTGCATCTCTTGATAGTTCAGAAACGGATTACCCTTGGAATCGGTCTCAAATTCTTTAGTATCATAGGCAACGAACTTAAAACCGGTTCCATCCGGATCAAATACTTGGCTACAACAAGTTGTATAATCCACATTGTCGCCCAATTTTTTTATTGCATAACTCAACCCAATGTAGGCTTCATCTTTATCAAGGTCGGCTAATTTCCAAGGAATTCCTCCTGCTTTGGCAAAAAGTGCAACACTAATTCCCCACATTACATTCGCTCTACAATTTCTTGTTAATGCTAAGTCATTTATTATTTGAACGGGTACATTTAGTACAGCTAATTTTGCTTTAATTCTATCATGTAGATCAAATCCTTCATATTCAAAACATTTTTCCCACTCAGGAGGTAGATACATCATTAGAATATCAAATGAACTCCTCTGAACAATTGTTGAAGAAACGGTTTCTATTATTTTGTTTAGTAATTCAACACCATTACCACTTTGAACAATTTGTGTACATTCATTTGGATATTCAAATATCAAATTGTCTGGGGCTGATTGAATACCAATTCTAAAAACGTTTGAAAACCCAGGATAAATAGGATAGTAATTTAGGGCCTCCAAAGGTGTGTGGGAAGAATTCAATTGGGTAATCAAACTGGTTAATTCTGATGACTGACCAATTGGAGATAAAAACGCTGTTCTAACTTGTTTAGGAAAACCAATATCGTTACTATAAGGACCATGATTGATAAGACCTCGCAGTGGGTGTAAATCTTGATTACCCCCACCAAATAGCAATTTGGGTTCTGGTAATGAAGTGAATGAAGATAATTGAGACATAATTATTTACGGCTATATGAGGTTCTAGTATTAATTGTGAATTTTGCGGGATGATTTGAGTCCGAGTATGCAACTACTTCGACATCCTCACCTGAACGAACTGATCCAAACAGAATTTTAATCCAAGCAGTAAGTATTTTATCTGACACGGAATTATAACGATAGCGTCTTTTGTTTTTCATAAATTCAGGATGATTTCTTCTTTCAGAGGTAGGATCAATCCAAAACACTGGTTTTATCATTAGCCAAATTTTATCATCACGGTGTTCAATCTTCATAGATATTGCTTCTGACCAATATACATTTCGATTGTTTGGAACAGATCCTGTTAGATATCCTGCTTGCCCATTGTAACCAATAGCTAATTTTAATTCATTAAAAATTGGATTGTTTATTTGTTGATTATCAACAGTCAAAACAAATCCCTTGTCATTTTTCAGCTTTAATGGCTTATTGTTGCAAAGTGCAATAGCTAAAGCACGTTCAAAGAAATATTGATAACCAGTTGATTTCCCTATTAGTTCTACTGGATTTTCAAATGTATGCTCACTAATTGAATCAATAAGACTTGCGCCTAATACTCTATTAAATTCATCTTTATTACCCCATGCGACTATTTGATCTAATCTTGAAATGATGGCATTACTCTTGTTTTGAGTTATAAGATCTCTTAAGTCTGCATTGGTAAGCGGACTGTTTGTTTTGATCACAGCACATTTTTCAGGTAATGATACAATAGGAATTGCGTTGGTTCTTATTATGGGAAATCCATTACCGAATGCAGGAAGTGGAATGTTTACATTTTTGGTAATAGCGGTTCTTACCTTTTTATCAATTTCAGGTGTTTTATCTGGAATTTGTCTCCAAATTTTAGACAACATACTGTCAAATGTTCCAGTTTCAATAATATTAGCATTTATGCCTTTAGCTTTTGCCTTAGTGATTAAATCTGTGACTTTTTGATCTGCGTTTTTGAGATTCGTTACTGTCCATAAGAGCCCTGAAGGAAAGGCATTGTTTTGATCAATTGCGCTATGAAACATTTGCATCACATTTTCATCTCTTCCACTATAACCGGTTACGATTAATCCGTATCGTGTGGATGAAGCTAAAAAGCACCGTTTAATTTCGTTGTCATTAGAAATCAAGTCACTTGCAAGGTTCTTAATACTCTGATATCTAAAGTCTCCATGGATTTTAGCATATATAGGGTAACGCTCATTATTGAGAGCTTCCAATGCAGCGTATGAACCTTCTAAATGATAAGTAGGTAATGTGGCTTCAGCAACCTTTACATAGGCGGTTTCAATTACTTCATCAAAATTCGTAGTGAAAATAACACGTGCCTTATTAAGTGCTATTAAACCAGCTAGTGCTCGATGTCCAGTATTCAAAGACATCTTGGAATTACTTAACTTTTCTATTAAATATTTTTGTTGAGCACTGTAATCTGTTCCAAAATTTAATTCGAAATAAAATGAATATTCTTCTGGCGACCATATTGCAGGAAACCCTTTGCTATCCATGTAGCTCTGAATTCTATTTTTGATTGTCTCATTAGTAATATCATGTTGTTTAATATCCTGATTCTCTTGAAGACAATAATATTTTAGCTTTAAATCCCATATTATATCATTAGCAGTAGGCATATTTGCTGATCTTGAAGTTCCTGCTCCAAGAAACCACATGATTTGAGAAGCATTTTCAACAAAATGCTTTACAAAGTCAGATTCTTCCATTTAATTTTTTGTTTTGCTTTTTAGTGGTGAAAAGAATGTACAAGTAACTAAAAAAGGTTGTGCGATTAACGCTAACAACCATAGAGTTATGAACTTATAATAGTCGAAAACGTCATATTCAACATAATGTAGAATCGAAATTGCGATTTATAGCTAAATTCATGATAATGAAAGTAAAAAATGAAAAGGCTGAACAAAACTTAAATTTCTTTCTGAAAGATTTTGTTCCTGATGATCAATATCACGAACCATGGAAAGATGAAGGAAATGGAAGACGGTCTCTTCGGAGGTATGAGATTGAATTACCGAAAGAAATAAGAATTAAATATCCATTCATGGTTTACTTACTATTTGTGGAGATAAAACAGTATCCCATTCTCCCACTATTTGAAAAGGTTGCTTGGGAGATTCCCATTAGATTTAAAGGTCGAAGTTTTATTTTGGCAGATAGAAAATTTGGGTTTGCAATTTCAACTTATATCGAACAAGAAAATGATAAGGAACTGGCAATCGAGGCAATTAATCTGATACATAAAGCAATACCTTTTGCCGATTACTTTGTTAACGATTTGATGAAGAAAAAAGTTAATCAAGGACACATAACAATTGAAAATGAATATATCCGCATTTGGGGAAGATTCCATTTTTTTCTCGTCAAAGTCAATGAAGAACTAAAAAGTGGTTCAAAGAATCAGGCAGGGTTCTATTATCTACTGTCTATGATAGATGCATATTTCAGTTACCTCGAACATATACTAGTGTTACTTGTTCCTTTCATGAATCACGTTGATTTAAAGAGCATCGATATTGAGAGATTTATTGGGATGAATTGGAAAGACAAATTCAATTTAGTGCTAGACACAAAAACAGATAATTTGGCATTGAAACATTTGAATGAATTAAATGAGATTAAGGAACAAATTCGGAATCCAGCGTCACACGGTAATTTCTTAAAGAAGGGGCATTCATTTTATGTTCATATGAATAATTTAGGTGCCATCCCATTTACTCTTACAAAGTCTAGAACCCACAATAAGTATAG
The DNA here is from genome assembly GCA_946478775.1 of uncultured Flavobacteriales bacterium. The sequence continues at coordinate 41,506 of CAMLDR010000007.1, read as the reverse complement.
TTTTGAAAACGATTCGGAAATTGCGTTTCAAAACATAGTAACTGTTTTTAGATCATTTGATCAATATTTACTTGAAAGCACTAGAACAAAATTCCCAATGAAGTATTTAGAAAGACGTTTGCCAGTAGCATTTGACAGGAAATCTGTAACGGCCTATCGTAGAAAGTTGGTTAGTGAAAAATCAACGGATAAATTCATAAAGGAAACTATTCAAGAAATAGAGAATCACATGAATATGGATTGGTGATTTATTTGATTTTCTAGGAAGCACTAACACTATTAAAATACAAACATGGAGAAAGTATGCGTGTTCTGTGGAAAGCCCCCACAGAATAAAAATAAAGAACATATTATACCAAAGTGGTTGATGAAATTGACGGGAACGGAAAACAAAAAAATGTCTGTTGGTTCAAATTGGAAGGAGAAAAAGGAAATTGAGTTTAATTTTTCATCGTTCACATTTCCCTCATGCACAAAATGCAATTCAGAATTTGCAGAAATAGAAGCGTTAGTTAAACCCACCATTGAAAAAATATTGGTGGATGATTTTGTTGAAACTGCTGAACTAATAAGATTACTAGACTGGTTTGACAAAGTTAGAATTAGTCTTTGGTTAGGTATTCAATATCATAATAGTGGGGCATTTAATATGGTGCCTAAATTCTACATAAATACAAGAGTAGGGTTAAAGGACAGATTACTTGCAATCACGAATACCTACGATAATTATACTGGGTTGAGGTGGACGGGTTCTAACACATTGTGCTTTATTATAAGCCCAACTTGTTTTACATTAAAAGTAAATAATATCCTATTCACAAACTGTTCTTCAGATTTCGTCGTTTCCGAACAGCTCGGTTTCCCGTTTATTGAATTTGAAAGACCAAACCCTAACTCCGACAATTCTGATTTTCAGATTTTAGCAGGTACAAACAAACTTAAAACGAGGTTGTTTAGATCAAATCTTTATCAGCCCAACACTATTGTAAGTCAACCAATTTTTAAAACAGCTAAGGAGATCACGCCTTCTTACTATGATAATGACTATGTCAAATGCAATAGTTATGATTATGAAAATGGTCAAGGAAAAATTTTTATCACACACGATGATCTAACATATCCTTTGGAAATAGACGAAGAAATTTCATTTGCGACTGATAACAATAAAAGAGCTAAAATCTATAAATTAAACCGACCGACCTTAGAGTTTCAAATAGAACTGCTTGCTTCCAAAAAATACAATTTAGAACTTTTAACCGAAGATCAAAAAAAACAACATTATGAGGGGTTAAAGATGATTATTGATTATACAAAAGAGCAAATAAGTCAATACGATTATTAAAAGCTAATTTATGGAAGACGAAATTCCTTTCAATTTATGCGCAGATTGTTCTAAAGACATCTATCTTAAAAATTATGTCAAGAAAAATGCTAAGACAACCTCTAGTTGTACTATTTGTTTAAATGAAAAAACAATAATAGATATTTGTGAAGATGATTTTTTAAGAAACCTATGTCGGTTTCTAATTCGTTTTCATTTTGCAGAATATGAGTACAACCCGAAGTGGGGTGGAGAAAAATTACTTTCTCTGTTTTATTCGAATAATCCTATTCTTTCTCATAAATTTCAAAATTTAGAAGAACGCACGGAAGATTTAGACGACTTTCTGGATAATCTATTTATGCTACATGATTTCTCAAATAAAATCCCTTTGTACTATGGGTACGATGAATTTGGAAAAGGGCTATTTAGTCCAGCAAAGAAAGAAGAAAAGTCTCGGACATGGGAAAAATACAAGTATCAATTACTTAGACGCAACTATTATGAACTTGAGAAGGAAGCAATAGAAGAGTTCTCAATATTACTTCAAGAATTAAGCTATAAACTTCCCGAGAATAAAACTTTTTTCAGGGCTAGAATTGGTTATAAAATCAAGGTTGAAGGTGACGAGATTTCAACAATGGAGTTTAAAATTCCTTTTGAAAATGAAGAACTTTCATCCCCTCCCGTTCTAAAAACCAAAGCTGGTAGAGCAAATAGACAAGGTGTTTCATTTTTATATCTTGCCTCCACAAAAAAGACTGCTCTGGGTGAAATAAGACCACATCCAGGACATTACGTTTCTATTGGTGAATTTACCAACGAAAACGAGCTTAAACTAGTAGACTTAAGGTTTATTGATTTAGCGAACTATTTCCAAGATGAAAGAAAATTACAAAGGTTTATGTTCCTAAACGAGTTATCCAATGAGCTTTCAATACCCATTCTTCCAGAGGAAAAAGAAAACTATTTGGTGACTCAATTTATATCTGATATAATTAGACAAATTGGATTTGATGGTATTCTTTATAAAAGCTCCGTAACATTGGGCTTTAATTTAGTAATATTCAATCCTGAAAATTTTTCCTTTAAAAGTGATAGTTCGAAACTGACCAAAATAACATCGGTCAGTTTTAGTTCAAGAGAAATTGAATACGATATAGATGGGTTTATTGAAAAAGCTAAGGAACGTAAATAAAAACATTCTCTTGGCTATCAATCCCATTCTAAAATTTTCGCCAGATTCTTATTTTGTAATGTTGGACTTTAAAGCATTTTTATTGTGTAAAAATTGTTATTTTAAATACGAACAGTAATACTTTGATTTTGGACGAAAAACTTAACTCTCTTGCTCAACATGTACTAAACACTATTTTAAGGGTGACGCCAGTAATTTTCAAACCAAACCTACCAAATGCGAATCCGCAAGGTTGTGGAATATATTTAAGAATCAACGATGATCTTTATTTAATTACAGCTGGACATTTGCTCAACGTGAAAGATTGGTTAGAACTAGCCATTATCGGAGGATACAACAACCTTGTAAATCTAAATGGAACACTAATGACTACCCATAAGAAATTTGAAACAAACAATCCAATTGATTTTGCATTATTCAAATTTTCAGAACGTCAAAACAAGCACCTACGAGGTGGTAGTTTTGCGTTTTGTAATCCTTCAAACGTAATTGTGAATCACAAAGTAGAGCAGAATGGATATTACTTAATTTCAGGTTATCCAGTAACAGGAATAAAGAAAAAAAGCGGTACAAGTGATTATCATCCTGAACCTGTTAAGATGACTACATTTCCTTTGGAGCTAAAAAAGTACGATGAGTATGGTGTAAACCCTGATCACTTTATTTTGCTTCACTACCAAAGAAAAGTAGCACCATTTGGTTCGAAAGAAAAAAGAATAATGAAAGAATTACAGGGTATAAGTGGTAGTGGGCTTTGGTACGTTCCAAATTGGAATGATCGCACCAATGATGGAACACCTAAATTTCACCTCGTCGGAATTATGATTGAAAACCATAAGGACAAAGGATATTTAAAAGCACTCCGTATTGACTTTGTAACGGAAACTATAAAACAGCAATTTATTGATTCAGCATTTGAGCAAACCAACTTTGTATTTGGTAGCGATTTCAAAGGATTACAAGCAAGGAAAATTGATTGAAATTCCTTGCATTTGAAGTTTGAGTATTGTTAGAATCATTCAGTTTTCCGGTTCGACTTACGTACCGCCTTCTCCACCTTCGCCCTACATAGCTCGCAAGAGCGAAGTAGGGCTTTGTTGTTTATAACTCTCATCACGATTACAATTTCTCTTTGGGCTTCGGCGGACTCAGTCCACCACTCTACCCATAAAGCATAGCTCGAAAGAGCGAAGTAGGGCTTTGTTGTTTATAACTCTCATCACGATTACAAATCCTCTATGGGCTTCGGTGGACTCAGTCCACCATTCTTACCCCTAATTGTAGCTTGGCAAGAGCGATGAAGGATTATACTCCCTTCGCCAAACAATTCTCAACTGCTTCTGTGCTTCCGCAAAAGCGTAGTGGACTCAGTCCACTACGCTTTTTCCCTTCAAATTTTGATTTTGAACTCATAATTTTCACTATCTTAAATAGAGAATAACAAAATCACTATCACAAATGCAATACGTCTACCTACTCAAATGCTCCGATGGAACAACTTACACTGGGTGCACTCAAAATATCGAAGAGAGATTAAAACGACACAATAAAGGCGAAATTCATTATACTTCTACAAGGCTTCCTTTAGAATTAATCACCTACATAGCTTTTACAGATAAGTACAAAGCATTTCATTTTGAGAAGTATCTGAAATCCGGTTCGGGGAAGGCGTTTTCGAATAAGCGGTTTCTTTGATTTTATTCAGTTTCCTAAAATTTAAACTGGTTCGATTCCGGTTTGCATAGACTCCATTTTTTGTGTAAAAAAGGATTACAGGTTGTTTCGGAAAACAAAACCGCCATTTGGGAAAGATTTTTAACTCGGTTAAGTTTATTATCAGGATGTTTGGTAGCAAATTGAAAAATGACGCACGAATAATCAGCAAATATTGTTCGATAGGTCTTAGTTAAAAAAACGATACATTATGAGATTCAGCAAAAGAATTAAAGTGTTTCCAGGATTTTCCTTAAATGTTTCCAAATCCGGAGTCAGTTCAACTATAGGAGTAAAAGGAGCCAGTATTAATTTTAGCAAACGAGGAACTTATTTTAACTCAAGCATTCCTGGAACTGGTATTCGTTTTAGAACCAAAATTGGGAATGGAAATCAACCGTCTTCAAATAATGAGTCCAGCAACTTAGTTGAATTTGAAAACACGGAAGAGCCAGTTATTTTTGAAGAGAACAATATTGATCAACTTACAAGTACGAATTTAAAAGAACTAAAGGATACTTTGCTTGAAGCATATACGGATAGAGTTGAAATTTCAAATGAAATTCAACAAACCAAAAAAGATTTGATTCGTGCCAAAAACAATCACTTGGCGGCACGAATATTTTTGATCGGATTTATTTTTAAGTCTTTCAAGAAAAAAGTAGATCAAAAAAATGATTACCTGATTGATCTTGAACAACAATTTCAAAACGCGTTTGTGAACATTGACATTCACTTTGATGAAAATTTTCGAGAAACCTATGAATCACTTGTTGCCAGTTATCAATCACTATTAACCGTTGAGAAAATCTGGGATATAACAGCAACATTTGAACAAGACACTTACGCTACAAGAAGTTCAGCATCTGTATTAGTTAAGAGGGTACCTGCAAGATTTAAATTCGATAGTATTGATATGATTCAATCATCCTATCCGGCCTTTCATTTGGAAAACAAGAATGGTGGTGATCTTTATATTTATCCTGCTTTTGTTATTTCAACAACGAGCAACAAACAATTCAGCGTTATAGACATCAATGACATCAAACTAACATGTGACATTCAAAGATTTCTAGAAGAGGATAGCATCCCGTCAGATTCTCTAATTCTTGGGAAAACCTGGGCGAAGGTAAATAAGGACGGAAGTCCCGATCGACGTTTCGCTGGAAATTATGAAATTCCAATTGTCCAATATGGGGAAATCAGGTTAAAATCTTCAACAGGATTGGACGAAACTTATTGCTTCAGCAGCCTGGAAAAAGCCAAAAATTTTACGGATTCGTTTAATAAATATGAGTCCTTACTGTAAGATTTAGTTCAACTTATTGAAAGACAATTGTATTTCAGTTTTTTTTGGTAGTATTGAAGTATTAACGTAACGATGAACTATTTGCTGGAGAATTCTCCCAAGAAACTGAAATTTGACAAATTAAATGAACTTAACACTACAAATAATTTTAGGACTTCTAACCCTTATTTCTGTGATTGGTGGGTTTATTTACTGGCACTTTAAAACTGTAAATAGCTTTAAAGACCATGTAAATGAATTGAAATTACAAATGAAAGATTTGGAGCATCGAGATAACTTGCAACAACAGACAATTGATCAATTAAAGGACTTATTTCCAATTTTGAAAGCTGCATTTGAAAACATTGATAATCAAAAACAATTAAAAAAATGAGCAATCACATAGACTTTGGACGGTTATCATATCTTGGAGATAAATTAAAGGCTGGACATGCTACCAAGCAGGAGAAAGATGAGTATATGAAAATGCTTTATATTAATGGAAATATTACTCAAAAGCAGTATGATGAATATTTAACAAATGGAAATAAAGCAAATACAGAAGAAATTGTTAATGCTGCGTTGGCTGTTGGAGCAGTTCTATTGATTGGATATTTAATAAGTGAGATGTTTAAAAGTAATAAATGAGTTAATTAAAGATCAACAAAATGCCTCAGAAGACTCATTGGGTCAAACTATATTACTACAATCAAAGCAAATTAAGCTTTTGAAAATGTATAAGCCATTTCCTTCACTCTTCTCCGCAAAAGAAGTATAAAAGTCGCAGAATTATGATTCTAAGCTGAGATCAAACTTTCTCCCTCTGAAGAGCCGGTCCAGACTTTTCCGGGAAAGACCGATGGAGATCGCATAATTCAAATTTCCCGGGACAAGTCAATCCGGAATGCACTTTTTTGAAACACTCTTCCGATTTAGATGTGCAGGTGCTTTATTATAGTACTTTTGCCAAAAATTAATCTTTATGAAACTATTACTACTTATCCTGCTGCTCATTACGGGCAGTGTATGGTCACAAACTCAGATTCTGGCACCCATGCCTGCTCAAACCAGCACTTTTGCCGGAAATATACGCGGTTACTATTTTACAGCACCTACCTGTTTCACCATTACCGGAGCAGATGTACCCACAGATGCCAGTTCGGGAGACCAAAGCATTGCAATTGTGCGATTCAATAATGCCGCTCCGCCATTGTATTCAGCCACTACTGAGGATTTTACAACCCTTTTCCTTGTTCAAAATGGATCGGCAACCGGTATTTTCCCGATGAACATCCAGGTGGAAGCCGGAGACATTATCGGTGTACTAGGATGTCGTGCTACCACTGTATCATATAGTGGTGCGGGAAACACCACTACGATAGAAGGAAATACGGTTACCCTAAACCGTTTGGGAATGCAGTTTCCACTTACAACTACCGTTCCTCAGCAATTGTGGACGGAAGCGGGAGGAAGCATCGGTCGTGTGAATTTATACTACGATACATTGGTTACCTACAACCTGACTTCCAATGAAACTGTTCCGGGAACATTCGATTTCACCAACGGTGCAGACACCTCTTTTGTATCTGCCTGGGATTATGGTGATGGAACACCATTGGATTCGGTTGATCTTGATGTGGTAACACACACGTATACTGCTGATGGAACGTACAACGTTTGTACTTACATCACGAATAGCTGCGGAACAGATACATTATGCACTACAGTGAATGTGTGTATGAATACGCCGGTGGCATCTTTCAACGCACTGGATGCGGCAGGAACGGTTTCCTTTACGGATAACTCACTAAACAATCCGGTTTCATGGGCGTGGGATTTTGGTGACGGAAATAGCGACAACACCCAATCTCCGAACCATGTGTATGCTGCAAGTGGCACTTATACTGCTTGTCTGATTATAACAAATAGCTGCGGTTTAACAGATACGGTCTGTCAATCCGTTGTTGTCTGCATTCCTGCTTCGGCCGACTTTCAATCAAACAATTCCTCATTCAACGTAGTTGATTTCACCGGTTTATCTGGTTTGGCGATTTCATGGGCGTGGGATTTTGGTGACGGGAATACCGATAACACCCAATCCCCTACTCATACATATGCTGCAAGCGGTACTTACAACGTTTGTTTAATCGTAATCAACTCATGTGGCATAGCAGATACGATGTGTTCAACAGTAGAGATTTGTTATCCGGTTATCGCCGGTTTCTCCAGTGCTGTTTCAGGTGCTGATGTTGCATTTACCAATAGCTCTGTTGATGCGGCAACTGCTTCATGGAATTTCGGTGATGGCAATACAAGTACCGATATCAATCCGACACATGTTTATACTGTTAACGGAAACTACTCCGTTTGCCTGGTCGCATCAAGCGCTTGTTCGGCAGACACGGTTTGTTCCACAATCACGGTTTGTCCGGAAACATTACTAGCCGGATACACACATAATGGAACAGACCTGAATTATGATTTCACAAATACCTCTGAGGGAATGAGTGATTATTTGTGGGATTTCGGTGATGGAACTACTTCCACTGACGAATCGCCTGCACACGTATTCCCCACAAGCGGATCATACCCCGTATGTTTAAAAGTCATGAATGAATGTGGTGATAGTGCGGTAATGTGTAATACCATCACAATTACCGTAACCGGAATCAATGAACTGGCAGGGGTTTCTTCCATCGAAGTTTACCCGAATCCATTCTCTGACCATACCACTATTCTGGTGCAATCCACCTCATTGAAAGGTCAGTACACCGTTGAAATGATGGATGTTACAGGTAAAACAGTTGCTTTACAACAAGGTGATTTTAATCAGGAAACAGTAATTCAGAAGAACAATCTTACGCCGGATCTTTATTTCTACCGAATCACGCAAAATGGAGTGAAACTTGGCACAGGAAAATTGATCGTTCAGTAAAATACGATTAACTCATTGCATGAAAACACTCGTCTTATAGGCGGGTGTTTTTTGTTTTTCACAAAGAACAGCTTTATAAAAAATAATGCGATTGGAAAGGATCATCTATTCCCGAATGTGTTTTAACTTTGCAGGGTGTCGAAACAGAAAAATACGGATAACAAAAAGCTCCATTCCAAATTAATGGGCCAAAAGAAAAACAAGAAGCAAGTTGCGAAAGAGTTAACCAAACAAAAGCTTCGCGAACTAAATCAATTGGCCAATAAATTGCGAAAGGAAGACAATAGTGAGTCTTAGGTCAGTACTGGTGTTTCGTGACTTCCGGCAATAAAAATCCCCAACCCCGTATATTCGGGACCGGGGATTGAATCTTATATTGAAGCCGCGATTTAACGGAAATGATCCGTTACCATCAATAAGAAAGCTTCGTCGCTCATTCTAACCAAAGTGCTTTCGGTAGCCACTGCATGCTTATACTGCGGTGTGTCGGAAAGAAAGTGAATGAATTGTTCCTGGGCCTGGCCGGTTCCTGTAACATGAATTTCATCAATATTGACCATTTTAGCAGCAATTTCTTTGAAAAACTTATGTGTGAGGGCCTGTTCCTGGTTGTTTTCCGCATTCTCATTTGTGTTCCGATCAGCACCCGGATTGTCGACCCTTCCAAGGATTACAAACTCGTTAGTATCTTCGTCTTTAAGACCTGCTATTGTTGCGTGATGAGCATCCATCCACACCCCAAATTGTTTTTTGTGTTTTCCTGACATGTTGTTTTTCTTAAAGGTAGGTAAACCGAATGGTGATCCGCGTCTTTTTGGGATAGATTGTGACTATTGATCACATCGATTCATTCAACAACATGAGTTGGGTAAAAATCTGCTTATTGGTTTGGACTCTGCAAAGTCTAAAAACCGGACCAGGAGCTGTCTGAGCCATTACAATCAGTCGATCTGACTGGTGAATCATTAGTTAGTCCGGATTAGATAGAGGATCCAACGAAGCTGGAACTAATCTCGTTCTTTAAACCAATTGAGTATTAATCCCTAAAAACAATCACCATGAAAAAAGTGCTGTCTATCGTCTTCGCTTGCGGATTCCTTTCCATTGCACAGGCACAAATCGTTACTATTCCCGATGCGAATTTCAAAAGTTACTTATTAAACCATCCAGGAATCAATACGAATTCCGATAATGAGATCCAGGTATCGGAAGCTTTGAACTTTTCGGACAGTATCATGTGTCCGGGACTCCAAATCTATGATTTAACCGGCATTGAAGCATTTGAAAACATCGTGTTTTTGTCTTGTGTAAACAATCAATTGGAAGGATTGGATGTATCGCAAAACACCGCTTTGAAGAGCTTGATTTGCGCCATGAATCACATTGCTTCACTGGATGTTTCAGCGAATACCAACCTGCGCAATCTCCGCTGCTCATTAAATCCCATTCAAAGTCTGGATGTTAGTGATAATCCGCACCTGGAATATCTGTATTGCGAAAGCAATGGTTTGAATGCACTGGATGTCAGTCAAAATCCGGATTTAATTGAATTGTACTGTACAAGCAATTCCATCCAGACACTTAACTTAACTGGTCAGACTTTGCTGAAAAGATTAGATTGCAGCTCAAATCCTTTGAATCAGTTGGATTTACCCCCAAACAATGCATTGGAATACATTATGATTAATGGAAGCCAACTAGCAACGATCAGCCTGGAGGATTGCCCGAATCTGATTGAATTCCGCGGAGTTAACGGATATTATACACAACTTGATTTATCCAACTGTCCGGCTTTGAAACGATTTGATTGTCCGTTCACCCAATTAACAAGTCTTGACTTCTCTCATAATCCATTACTGGAAGTGGTATATTGTTTTTCAAGTCAACTGACTTCATTGAATCTTGCAAATGGAAACAATCCAAACCTGCAATTGATCTGGGTCGCGAACAACCCCTTGACCTGCATAAAGGTTGACGATGCTGCATATGCTTCGGCCAACTGGATCGGAACTGATTTTGCCTTTGATGCAGGTACCACTTTCGATGAAAATTGTGTGCTTGGTATAAGCAGCTTAGAAAAACCACTGATTGAATTTTATCCAAATCCGGCTACAAGTTTCGTAAACATCCATGCGAATGAAAAAACGAGCTATCAACTGATCTCGGTAGATGGTACTACCATTGCCAGAGGTGAGTTTTTAGCAGGGAATAATGTACTAAATACCGGATCCTTATCTGCCGGAGTTTACTTTTTTGATTGTGTGGGTTTGACTTCCGTAAGATTTATTCAAAAATTGCAGAAAACAGAATAAGAACGGAAAACAATAGGCGATTGGTAAACCGCCAGCATCTTGAAAGGCACCATTTTCTTACCACTTTTCTCAAAAAAAGCGTTGCTCCTGCAGCGCTTTTTCGTTTATACAATATGCCATCCATTCCCAATAAATCCTAAATATCCGGCCTTTACCAAATTCCTGTAAAGGCCCATCTGTTTTAAATCCCTAACTTGATACTAAACTAAAAAAGTATGATAACGAGAATAACAGATTTGCCGTCAAACATGGTCGGTTTCAGGGCAACAGGCGAAGTAACGCAAGCAGATTTTGATAACGTGGTCATTCCGGAGGTTCAAAAATCAGTAGCCGCAACCGGTGTTTTAAACTACCTGCTGGTATTGGATACCTCTGTGAAAAATTTCACTTTCGGGGCGTGGTTCAAAGATGCCGTTTTGGGAATTCAAAATCTGACCAAATGGAACCGTGCGGCGATTATCACAGACAGCGAAGGCATTCACAATTTCACGAAAGTATTCAGTGCACTGATGCCGGGAACCTTCAGAGCTTTTGATCATGCAGCAATGGACCAGGCAGTGGATTGGGTTTCTGAGAAAATTGACCTGGATTGATTGGCAGGAAGATTTCATCGATAGTGATCGCATTGGCTTTGGGAATACCCGATTTTAAAGTGATTCATTGATCTTCAGAACTTAGAATAAAAAGTAAGCAGATTTTTTAGTATTATTGAACCGTCTGAAAGGTATTCATTCACTGATCCTCAACAGAAAAACACTGTTTACTAAAATCCACTCTTTATGCCTGAAGATGCACTCAAAGATTTACAGAACGCCTATCGGAACGGCGATTTAAACCTCTACCTGGGCGCCGGGGTTTCTGCACCCAGCGGACTCCCGAACTGGAAACAATTGGTGGTCAGTATGTATTTCCGATACATGAACATTGAACACTGGCATTCCATCCGCCCTTATCCCAATTACCTGTACGCAATCGGAGAATGGTACCTGAATAAAACAGGTGAATCACTCGACATCATCATCCGAAAGCTGAAAAGTGGTCTTCACGAAGGAGAATTCGGAAGAATATTGTACGAATGCCTCTACAACCAACTAGACGGAGCAAATATTCGTAATCCCTTTGAAAGTGCATCAGAAAATGAAACACTGACGGAAATCACCGCGCTGGCAGGTCAGCCGGACCGCACCTTAAACTCCATCATTACCTACAACTTTGATGATCTGCTGGAACAATCCTTTAGCAGTAAAAACATTTCTTACACTTCTATATACGAAACAAAGACCTTTCCGGAAATTGGTTCGGTACCGATCTACCATCCTCACGGTTTCCTTCCTTTTGGCAACAACTCCCCTGATCCGCAGACCATCGGGAACATCATTCTTTCGGAAGACGATTACAATTCCATTGCCAACAGCAACAACCATTGGGCAAACCTCATCCAAACCAGCCGTCTCACCCAGGGAACCGGGCTTATGATCGGACTCTCATTCTCAGACCGCAACCTGCGCAGGCTCATCGACCTCATCGCAAATATTCCGCTGCATACCAACAATTACATCTTCCTGAAAAAGAACTCTATGCCCAAATTTACCAAGAAGGATTCCAAAGAGATCAAACGAAAAGCCGATGCGATCCTGAATAAAATGCGACTCGCAGCCGTAAAAGGAGACAGTATCGTCTACGAAAACTGCCAAACCATCCTCACCGAAGTCTTTCGCATGGACGAGATCACTACCTACCGCGTCTTTGATCAAATGCGCATCAAACCGATTTGGTATACCGATTACAAAGAGATCAGTGCGTTTGTGAGGAGGATCCGCGAGTGAACTAAATTTAATAGCACTTTTTTCCTCATTTTAAGCTAACATTCCGTTAATAGCCCGTCTGTAATTTCGTTGGGTGAAATACTTTATTTTAATCATTTTAGGTTGTTGCCTCACACTGCAGGCACAAGCAATCAGTAAAGCTGATGCAGATTCCCTGCTCGCAAATGCAGAAGCACTCCATTATAAACAGCCGGGCAGATCATTGAGCCTGACAAAAAAAGCCATGCATCAGTATACGATCAGCGGGGATCGCGAAGGAATTGCCAACAGTAACTTTCTGCTGGGACGTTTGTTTTACATCAACGGGGCATTTTCTCAGAGTATCCATTACCAGCAAAAAGCTCTCAAATGGTATAGCCGTTTGGGAAAGAGATTATCCGTAGCCGAAGTTCATTCCTCCTTGGGAACCACCTATTATTTTGCCCGGCAACCGGAAAAAGCCATGAAGGAACAACAAACTGCATTGGCCATTTACCTGGAATTGAATGATTCAAAAGGGATTGCGCGAACCTTAACCCGAATCGGGCATTTATATGAAAAAGCAAAGAAATCTGACCAAGCACTTCGTCTTCACAAGCAAGCTTTGCTTTATAGCCGCAAAAAAAACGACTCCATTGTTTACGCTGAAATTTACGAAAATATAGGAAGTGTCTATGAAGATCAGGAAGAATTCACCAAAGCACTCGAGTATTATCAGCTGGCATACGGACTGAATCGCTCCCAGAAAGGCAAAGAAGCCCGGATCACGATCATCAACAATATTGGCGACTGTTACCGAAAAATGGGCAATTTTAACCAGGCTCTGCAATTTACACAACTGGCACTTCATGAAGCGCGCCAATCCAAGAACCACTATGAAGAACGAAGTGCTTTACGCGACCTGTCGAAATTTTACGACCTCAAAAAGGAATACCAGCTTGCAAAGATTTACCTTGATTCAGCCTACCAGCTTACAGAAACGATCTATACCGATGAAGGAGCCCAGCAAGTGGCATTGCTCAGTACGTTTTACGAATTGGAGCAAAAAGACCGTCAAATAGAAATCCTGGACAAAAACAAACGAAACGCCAAACTCATCGGATGGATTTACCTGCAAACGGCACTTATCCTCTGTCTTCTGCTTTTCCTGATCATTTGGAGGCAGCGGGTAAGATTGAAAAATGAACGAAAGAACCAAAAAGCACAGGAATTGGTCCAGGAAGCCAAACAAAAATTAATGCAGGTTGAGTTAGATAATGCCTGGCTTCGCGAAAGCAAACTCTCCGGTGATTTACAAAATCAGTACTTGCTTGAACGTGAACTTCAGCAGGAATTGCAGCTTCGCAGTCAATCACTTTCCAGTCATACCCTTCAATTGATCGAAAAGAATGGGTTACTGGAAACTTTACAACAAGCCTTACTTAGAGCGATCAAAGCAGAAGGTGCAGAAAAAAACAAACTGCTCCGTGAAGTTTCCAAACAAATCGATTTCAGCTTTCACCGGGATCGCGACTGGTCAAACTTTGAGCATTTTTTCGCCCAGGTACACACCAGCTTTTACGATAAACTAAAAAAACACCTTCCGGATATCTCCCGAACAGAGCAGCGATTGTGTGCATTAATTAAACTAAAATTGGAATCAAAGGAAATTGCCATCATTTTAGGAATTACAACAGATAGTTTGCGCATTGCACGTTACCGTCTCAAAAAACGCCTGAAACTGGAGGAAGCAGACAGTCTCGGATCATTCATTGAATTACTCTAACACTTTGACAACAAACTGATAATGTGGGATTAAAAAAATGATAACAGGTGAAAATAAATTTTCAAACCATTGATTTTCAGTGATTTAAAATTAAATTTTAGAAGATGTATACGCCGTGTTTATGGTCGCAAAAATCATGTTGCTCTTTTGTAACCGGTCAATCAATCCATTAGCCGATCACTTAAACAAACCTTTGCAGAAAAAAAACAACTTATGAAACACACACAATTTTATGCTGTTTTGATAATGCTGTTATTTCCGGTCATCGGATTTTCTCAACGGTCACTGATCGTAGGTAAAGTAATCGACCAGGAAACAAGGCAGCCTTTATCAGGAACAATCATTTCAGTGCTGGAAACCGGAAACGGAGTTGCGGCAGAACTGGACGGAACCTACCAGGTAATTGTACCGCCGGGAAGCTATCACCTGATCTTTTCGTATACGGGTTTTGAGAGTGACACGCTTCTTTTTCAGAATTTGCAGGATGGTGCTACTATAGAACAAACGGTTCGTCTCAAACCGGTGAAAGAACTCAACGAAGTAATCGTTAGCGGAAAAAGTACTGCCCTGAACCAGCAAAAATCGGCTGACAACATCAAGAACATTGTTTCATCCGAACAAATCGGCCGATTTCCGGATCCCAATGTGGCGGAAGCTTTACAACGTGTACCAGGGGTTAATATTGAACGTGATCAGGGAGAAGGACGCTATGTACTGGTTCGCGGACTCGCTCCAAAGTTTACGAATGTAAGCATCAACGGTGAACAAATTTCCTCACCGGAGGCAGGGGTTCGCTACGTTGCTTTGGATGCCATACCGGCAGATCAGTTAGCTTCCATGGAAATCAGCAAAAGCTTACTGCCTGATATGGATGGTGATGCAATCGGCGGATCGGTCAATTTAATTACCCGAAAAGCATTGGACAGCCTTTGGCGATTCAGTGCTTCAGCAGCTGTTGGTTACAACGGACTCATGAACAAACCGAATATCCAGGGGAGTTTGCAATTGGGAAAACGCTTCGGAAAACGGGAGCAATTCGGTTTGATGGTCAATTTGACTCATTACCATAATGAGTTGGGATCCGACAACTGGGAACGCGACTTGAACGGAACAAAAGAACCGGAAGACGATGTATTGGAATTACGTGATTATCAGTTAACACGTACGCGTTCATCCGCAAGTGCAACATTGGATTACCGCTTCAACAGAAACAATGAAATCTATTTCAGAGGAATGTATAACCGCTTTACCGATCGTGAATGGCGCAGATTGTATGCTTTTAATCCGGCGGATGGCGAAGTGGAACGCGAATTGAAGGATCGCTTTGAAGAACAGGTTATTACTTCATTCAACCTGGGAGGAAAACACGTGTTTCCCAAAATCCGTGTGGATTATGAAGCGGCTTACTCCTATGCATTTCAAAATACACCTTACGATTATGCCGTAAATTTTGTTGGAAATATCCCGTCTTCTGTTGATTTCACAAATACAGACTTCCCTACCCTTACATCATCCACCTATCTGGACAACAGATTGTATGACTTTGACCAGTTTGAAGCGGGAAAAACACTGGCAAAAGACCAGAATATGACAGGGAAAATCAATATTGCCGTGCCTTATTTTATCGGAACAAGTAAAGGTGAATTGAAATTCGGAGGAAAAGTCCGCCTGAAACAAAAATCATTCGATATCACACAAAATGTATATGAAGGAATGGGCAACGTTCCAACCCTGAACACATTTGAAGGTGGTCTATTGGACGATAATTACATGGGAGGCCGTTATGAATTAGCCAGAGCAGTTTACATGCCCGATTTCGTGAATTATTTCAACAATCATCCCGCTCAGTTCGAACTCCAAATTGAAGATAAAGCGATTGACGAAGCACTGGAATCCTACACCGCAAGAGAAGATGTTTATGCGGGTTACGTGATGACACGTCAAACCATCAACCGTCTGACACTTATCGGCGGAGTGCGCTACGAATACTCAAAAGTTTCCTACAATTCATCAGATGTAGTGATTTCTCCGAATGGCGATCTGCGGGCCATTTTACCGGTAGCAGGCAGTACAAACTACGGGTATATTCTCCCGCAATTACAGGCGCGTTATGCCGTTAATCGCACAACAAACCTGCGTGGTGCTTTGACCTGGTCATACGCCCGTCCGAACTTTGACGAGATTATTCCTGCACAGGAAGCAAACCTGGAAGACGGCGAAGTAACTATAGGAAACGCTAATTTGAAACCTGTTTCTGCTATCAATGCTGATTTGATGTACGAAAAATACTTTGGAGATGTAGGAATTCTTTCCGGGGGAGTATTCTTTAAGCAATTGGACAATTTTATATACAAGCGTACCGATTTCAATCAGCCATACATGAATGACCCTTCTGTTTTGGTGGATGTTACCCAGGCACAAAATGGAAATACGGCACAGTTGTTCGGAGTGGAACTTGCTTTTCAAAAAGCATTGGATTTCCTTCCGAAAAGCTTAAGAGGATTCAGTGTCTATGCAAATTACACCTATACCCTTTCCCAGGCTTCCATTCAAAACCGGGAGGAAAATACACCGGCGGGAAGTTTTGAAAAAATGAGATTACCAGGACAAACCACTCATTTGGGAAATGCCGCATTGATGTATGAAAACAAAGGATTTTTTGTCCGTGCAGCATTGAACTTCAACGGTTCCTATTTGAGTGAAATTGGTTCTGCCTCAGATTATGATTTGTATGTGATGAACCGTATGCAGTTTGATTGTTCCCTTGGATACACGATCAAAAAGAAATACCGTGTATTTGCCGAATTTATGAACCTCACCAATCAACCGTTTGAATCTTATATGGGCACGAAGGAAACAATCGTTCAGCGTGAATTCTATGGATTCTGGATGCGTGCCGGAGTCAAATTTAACCTTTAAAAAAACACATAATGAAGTATACAAACTTATTGATCGCAGTATCTGTGGTGCTTGTCACTGCATGCTCGAAACAGAAATTTGAACACACTGCAGTCCTGGATGCCGAGGACTTTCCGAAACAAATGGTATTGGATGAAGAAGATGCCGGCGATTTGGAAGATACGGATAAAGCGTCTTTCGAGATCAAACTAACGGATGGGATTGACCCGGAAGGAATGGAGCTTTCCGGAAAGCCCCAAGTATTAGAAGCTGCCACAACCGTGCAATTCCAATTGAAAGATCCGGAAGGTTTTTCCAACTGGAACGAATACATTTTGGACGGAACCGCTTTCTATGAAGTAGATGATTGTACCACTTCCGAAGATTTGGGAGTTGATTTACAGTTTACTTTCGACCCGGCTACAGGCTCAGGTTCCGTAATCTTTCCGGCACAGGTGAACAGCATTGAAATTGAATTGGAACTGGAGCCTGCAATAATGGACGATGCGGTTGAAAATTCGGATGATCGCGGATTTACCTTTTCACTTACAGCAATTGGTGCTGCTACCGATAAATTGGTGCTCAATACAGATATTGAAACGACCTTCCGCCTGTATGACGATGAAAAAGTGTTTGGAAGCTGGGAATTGGATCACAACGATGCAGCAGAATTAAGTAATATCATCGACTTATTTACGGTTGCCAACAGTGATTTCAGCGGTTTAACAGCAACAGACATCGACAACATTGAAGCAGAGTTTGCCTTCGATGAATTCAAATTGGTGATTACTTTGGCAGAAACCGAAACGGTAGACGAATGCGGAACTCCGGAACAAGTGAACCTTGAAATTGAACTGGAAGGTGAATGGGAAGAATTATCCGACGCAACAAGCGGCACCGCTCACTTCATCGTAGAACGTGAAGAAGAAAACGGTTTCATTACCGAAGTGGAATACGAAGGTGAGTTCGAACGAATTGGTAATACACTAACTCTTACGCTAAAAGGCACCGACGGTGACTTTGAAACCAATGAATTAACATTAACTTTTACACGATGATTTTTAATCAAAAAACAACACATACCATTTCAGCTGCGGTTTTTTCTTTAGGAACCTTGCTTACTGCCTGTTCATCAAACGAAAACAAGGAAGCTGTTGCTTCGGAAAAAACAACGGTTCCTGCAGCCGATACGGTTCCTTTAAAACCATTGGTCGTAACGGAAACAACTGTTCACGATACCGATGATCCTGCTATTTGGGTGAATCCGGATGATGCTTCGAAATCATTGATCCTGGGAACAGATAAAAACGAAGACGGAGCGGTTTATGTATACGATCTGAATGGGAAAATTGATCAGAAACGCACCGTTCGCGGATTAAAAAGACCTAACAATATAGATATCGAATATGGCCTGGTGCTCCAAGAAAAAAAAGTCGACATCGCAGTTGTTTCCGAACGGTTAACGCACAAGGTTCGTGTGTTTTCATTACCCGACATGAAACCGATTGACAACGGTGGATTTCCGGCATTTGAAGGTGAAACCGGCGAAGAATTCCGTGATTTGATGGGGATTTCCTGCTACAAAAACAAGAAAGGTCAGATTTATGTGATCGTAGGTCGCAAAAACGGTCCCACAAACGGTTCTTACTTATGGCAATACTTATTGGAAGAAAAAGCCGGGAAATTAAGCTTTACCCTGGTTCGCAAATTCGGGAAGTATTCCGGTAAAAATGAAATCGAGTCCATTGCCGTTGACGATCAATTAGGCTTTGTTTATTACTCGGATGAAACAGTGGGCGTGCGCAAATACTATGCAGATCCTGAAAAAGGGAATCAAGAGCTGGCCTTGTTTGCAACTACCGGATTCAAAGAAGATCATGAAGGCATTTCCATCTACAAGCTGAACAATAAAGAAGGATATATCCTGGTTTCAGACCAGCAGAACAATACGTTCCACATTTTCCCGCGTGAAGGAACAAAAGGTAAACCGCACAATCACCCGCTTTTAAAAACTGTTCGCGTTTCTACCAATGAAAGTGACGGATCGGAGGTTGTTGCTTTATCTTTTGGAAAACCGTTTTCTAAGGGATTATTTGTGGCCATGTCGGATAACAAAACATTCCATTTTTATTCCTGGGAAGCCATTGCAGGAAAAGAACTGCGTATGATTAAGTAAAATCCAGTCAATTCGTTTTTTTTTCGTGTTATAACAGCGGTTTTATGTTATAATAGCAAGCCGCGGCCAAAAGGTCGCGGTTTTTTTTATTTAGCGAGACCGGTGCGCCTATGCTGAAGCTTCAGCGTAAGTATTAGGCTCGCTTTTATTTGCGTATTTGCGGTAAAAAGAAAAAGCTGTGCCGAAGGCACATAATAACTTACCTTAATTTTCCGTACCTTTTAACTTCTAATTGCTTTCCCATGACAAAAACAATTGCAGCCATGAACATGAGCCTCGATGGCTTTTGTGATCACACGCTCATTACTCCGAACGATGAGATGACTCAGCATTACAACGACCTGTTGAAGGAATCGGGGCACTTGCTTTATGGGCGCACTACTTACCAATTGATGGAAGACTACTGGCCTTTGCTGGTTAAAAATCCGAGCGGGAACAAAACAGAAGACGAATTTGCGGTGCTGATCGACAATATTTCCAAAGTCGTATTCTCTCATACGTTGAAAGACGTTTCGTGGAAAAATTCCCGTATCGCAAGCCTTCCCCTCGAAGAAGAAATTGCGGAACTCAGACACAAACCGGGAAAACCCCTTTTCATCGGCAGTCCGGGTTTGATTGCCCAGGCTCTTGAACGGAACCTGGTGGACGAATTACAGATCATTATCCACCCGATCATTGCAGGGAAAGGATTGGTCCTGTTCAAGAATATCAATGACCACATCCATTTGAAGCTTCTCAAGTCGAAAACGTTTAAATCCGGCGCCGTTTTACTTTGTTATCAGCGGACATGATAAGTGAATAGGGAGAAATATGCTCATTTTCTAATAATATAAACTTCTTTTAACTTTCCGGCATTTCTGCATGTTGTAACTTAGAGAATAGTTATTCTTAAAACAAGCAGCATGACAGAGATGGAAAAAAATAAGATCATTACGGAACTTGCAGAAGCACTTCAATACAATGATTACGACAAGTTCACAAGCTATTTTGAAGAGACTGCCGTTTTTGAAATGCCCTATATGGTCAACGGCGGAATGAATATCAAAGGCTTAGCTGAAATTAAAAAACACTTCGAAAGTGTTGCCTCTGATTCACTGACAAAAAGCATTCACATCGAAGAAGTCATGGTAAAAAGTTACCACAGTGATGATATGACTACTGTAGAATACTTTACCAAAGGAAGGTCAGACAGCACAAATGGAGCTTTTCACATACAATCGTCCATTGCGCTCATTCGTTTTGGAGCATCCGGAATCGTCTATTACAAAGATATTCCCAACACCATTGGCCTGGCTAAAAAAGCCGGAACATTAGATCAACTCACGGATTCGTGGAAGTCAGCGGAAGAATAAAGTTTCCATTCTCCCCAGCCGCAACGAAAATACAATAAACTGTAAAGTTATTTTAGGACGGATCAGACTGATACTAGGTAGATAGATACCAGGTAGGTACTAGATAGGTAGAGCGAAGGTAAAGCGCTGTTAAGCGACCTTTTGTGAAGGATTTAACAGTGTTAAAGACGATTTTTGATTAATTATTAATCGTAATATATTTAAATAATAATCATATCTTTGCTTTATCCTAGTTTGGTAAGCAATGTCGGAACAGTTACACTATAAAAACGGCCGCGGGGCCCAGATCAATCCGCACAACCGCTTCTTCTCGCAAGAAAAGGGAGATGATTTTGACGATATCGATCCATCCGAAGAACCCGAGTTAAAAACAAAGTTCATCGATGTCCATCCCAAAACGATCGTAAACAAATTGTCGAGTCCCGACATTGGTATGTATTATTCCCTCAATCCCTATCAGGGCTGTGAACACGGCTGCACTTATTGCTATGCCCGGCCCACGCACGAATATTGGGGCTACAGCGCAGGAACCGACTTTGAACGCATCATCCTGGTGAAGCAGAACGCGCCTGAACTGCTCGAAGAAGCTTTGAATAAGAAATCCTGGAAAGTTCAAACCATCTCCATTTCCGGGAATACCGATTGCTACCAGCCCTGTGAAAAAGAATACAAGATCACACGCAGATTGCTGGAAATCATGCTGAAATACCGCCACCCGGTTGGGATTATTACCAAAAACGCATTGATTACAAGAGATCTCGACATCCTGGAAGAACTTGCAAATCTGAATTTGGTCGCTGTGAATATCAGTTTAACCAGCCTGAAAGAAGATCTCCGAAGAAAACTCGAACCACGGACGGCCACCAGTCACAAGAAATTAGCAGCTATCGAATTATTGTCCCAACACGGAATTCCGGTAAACGTGATGATGGCGCCAATCATACCGGCACTGAACGACGATGAGATCTTTTCCATTGCTGAAGCCGTAGCAAAACGCGGTGCTTTGAGTTTTTACCATCAAATTGTGCGGCTCAATGGTCCGAATGGAGAAATTTTCACCGATTGGGTTACGAAAAATTATCCGGATCGTGCCGAAAAAGTACTCAATCAGCTGCGCGATATGCACGGTGGAAAACTAAGTGACAGCCGTTTCGGGACACGCATGAAAGGAGAAGGTGTTTATGCACTCAATATCCAGCGGCAGGTGCAGCTAGCCCGCAAAAAATTCCTTCCCGGCGCACCATTCCCGCGTCTCCGAACAGACCTCTTCACCATTCCCGACACCAGCGGACAGATGAAACTTTTTTAAACGCAGGTAATTTTCTCCCACGGACGAGCACGGAAATACACGGAAGTTTATGATAATTTTTAACTCATCTGTTTCTTCGAAAGGGTCAAACCCTCTGCGGGAATCCATCCGGAAACAAAAAAGGGAAGCACTAAACTTCCCTTCCCTATTTACCACCAGCCATGGCTGGCTCTTATCTTTTGTTAAACTGTCACAGCTTCATCCAACAGGTCATTTGCAGTTTGCTTCTGCTTCGCTCCTGTACCATATTCTTCACGAATAAAATTAGCTACAGCATCACGCACTTTTACTTGTTTTGGCTTGATCGCAGTTAAAAACACAATAAATGGAATTAAAATCCCTAAAAGAAGCATAGACAAAGCAAAAAGCATTTGTCCGCCCATTGTTGGGAATCCTTCGAAAATGCGGACATGACCCTTCTTTTCACCAACGATTTGAGCTCCGCCAACTTTACCTTGTCCGATTACCAAAACTTTTGGTCCTCTGAATTTTACAGTGTATTCCGGAAATGCAGCTTCCAATTTAGGCTTTAACTCAGCCAACGTATAAGGTTGTTCAACGTTTACTTTCATAGTAATCAGTTTTAGTTTGAGGCGCTAAAATAACATCTTTTTTTTAAACAAATTAACTAGTTTGATTCTATAACCCTTTCCGAATGTACTTCCCGCTAAAAAAGTTCCATATCCGCTCTGTGGACCGATAGACTTAATTCGTCTTCGTAATTGCATATAAACCAGTTCTTCCCTATCTTTATCCCTTATCTTCTGAAACTATGAATCGTTCTGCTGCACTCTTTTTAAGTCCTGTTCTAATCGCTGTTGTAAGTTTCTTCCATACAGTTCATGCTCAAACGTCTTTCCCATACGATACGCGCTATGACAGTATCGCTATTGAACATTACAACGTGCACCTGGATTTACGCGATTTCAGCACCTTCATCCTGAAAGGACACACACAAGTTATTTTCGAGCCGAAAGTCAATAATATTACCGAAATCAAACTGGATTTGATGGGACCCACAGTCGATAGTGTGCACGATGCAAACGGAAACCTGCTTGCCTTCACTCCTGCTCCACTCGGATTTAAGGTAAACCTGGGCGCAGCTTTCAATATCGGAGATTCCACTTCCATTGAGGTATTCTACCACGGAACAACCGTGCAGGACCCCGTTTTCGGAGGATTTTACTTCAATTCAGCTTATGCTTATAACGTGGGCGTTTCCCTGGAGGATATTCCGCACAACTATGGAAAAACCTGGTTCCCGTGTTTCGATAACTTCACTACCCGCTCCACTTACGACTTGTTTGTAACAACCCTTCCGGCTCATGACGCAGCTTGTGGCGGTGTTTTTCAGTCCACGAATATCAATCCCGATCTATCCGAAACGCATCACTGGAAAATGTTCCAGACCATTCCCTCTTATCTTATTTCGGTGGCCGTTTCCAACTACGTTTTTGTAAACACCACTTTCACGGATTACCAGAACAATCCGGTTCCTGTGAAACTGGCCGCACACGCTTCCGATACCACAGCTATGAAAAACTCTTTTGTGAACCTGGAAAATGCCTTTGATATTTTCGAGGATAAATTCGGGCCTTACCATTGGGACAGGGTTGGTTACGTAATCGTCCCCATGACAGCCGGAGCCATGGAACACGCCATGAACATTGCCTATCCGGAAGTGCTGGCAAATGGTAGTTTAACGTATCAATCCATTATGGCGCATGAATTATCGCACCACTGGTGGGGAAACCTGGTAACCTGCCGCACGGCGGAAGATATGTGGATCAACGAAGGAAGCGCCGCGTATTGTGAATACGTCTTTAGAGAAGAATTGACCAACCGGGCAGCTTATGAATCACTGGTAAGAAGCGAACACAAAGAATTACTGCGAACCTGCCACATCGACGATGCCGGATATTGGCCGCTTTCCGGTGTGCCACAGGAACATACTTACGGAAACACAACTTACCTCAAAGGTGCAAACATGATCCATACACTTAGGGGATATCTTGGCGATACACTTTTCTTCAGCGGGTTGAAAGAATTGCTGGAGCAAAACAAATTCTCGGACATCGATGCCATGGAATACCGCGATGAACTGAGTGCAATAACCGGGTTCAACCTGGATAATTTCTTTGCCGACTGGATCTTCCAGGGAGGCTGGCCACACATTTCCATCGACTCTCTAACCATTGTTCAAAATGGCGTTAACCATGATGTAACGGTTCACCTGAAACAAAAACTGGTAGGAAGAACCAATTACAGCAACCAGGTCCCGCTGACTTTAACCCTGCGCGACGACAATTGGAATACGTATGAGACAACCATCCATTCTTCCGGAATGAACAACACCGTTACCGTTTCCGTTCCTTTCATTCCTACTTTGGGTTACCTGAACCGGGATGAACTGATCTCGCACGCAGTGACGGCGACCTATTCCACCTTCAATACTACCGGTACCAAAAACCTGGCTCATTCCAACATGATGCTGCAGATCCAAAACGTAACAGATTCTGCCTTCGTAGTGGTGGAACACCATTGGGCAGCTCCGGACCCTGTATTGGATTGGGAATCAGGAAAACTGATCTCTCCGCAGCGTTACTGGCGCATTGATGGAATCTGGAACTCCGGGTTCAATACCAATGCCTCTTTCCGTTACAATGGACAAACCACCGGAAACGGCTACCTCGACCATTTATTGATCACCGGAGCAGAAGACAGTTTGATTTTGCTTTATCGCCCGGACCGGTCAGTTGACTGGTCAGAATTTCCTACTTACACTAAGAGCTTTGGAAATCTCACCGATAAAACAGGAATGCTCAATGCTACCAACCTTCAGAAAGGTGAATATGCAATCGCAATCAAAGGATACAACCTGGGATTAAACGAATGGAACAACGAAAATGCAGCAATCCTTTATCCGAACCCCGCTTCGAATTTCTTTTCCGTTGAAAGCAAAGTCACCACAGACCGTATCGTAATTTGCGACGCTATGGGAAAATTGGTGGATCAGCGCTTGCAACCTGCTTCAAAAACAGACTTTTTTACGACTTCCTGGAAAAAGGGAACTTATTGGGTTTGCGGCTACAACCAGGATCAACCGGTATTCAGGAAAATGCTGGTGGTGCAGTAATTCGTAATTATTCTTGTCCGATTAAATTCACAACATCTTCGAACAACCACTCTTTATTCTCTTACTTACCTTACAGCTTTCGCACTAACGTTTGTCGCTGTTTCGTCTTCACCCGCTGCGCGGCCTCTTTCCAAGGCACAAAAAGTAAGCAAAAATGCCTTTATCCAATTACGGTTTTCAAGCAGGTTTCCGTTTCGGACTTATGCACGAAAAGAAGGGATCAGGATCCGGAATGCAATCCCACAGTAATTTTACAAATACTGTGGGATCAGCACTTTTCGGCCTAAGTAACCGAAATGGAAACCTTTTACTTTCATAGCTCTATTTATTAGGACGGGTAACGATTCCAACTGAATAATTCAATATCACTGTCGTGTAATTGGGAATTTTGTCCGCTGTCCAAATTAGAAAAAAGGTGAATAATCCTTTTTCCGAAAAGTAAGCCTCCTGCCTTTCATTTCCATCTCAATTGAGAAATGGTAAGGATTAGAACAACTAAAAATTATTTTCCCCGAACAACAATGATTCGTAATTACTTCTTCAGTTTATTCAAAACTTCTGTTTTTCTCCTGCGGGAAACTTCAAAAACCTCGTCATTCGTCATTTCTATGATGCAGGGTTCGCCTTTGCTGTATTTAACAATTTTCCGGGTGTTGATAATGTGTCTTCTTGTAATGCGGACAAAACCGGAATTCTCATCGAAATATTCCTCAAAGTCGATCAGTCTGCGTGAGCTCAAAAAACGACCGTTGTTATCCGTTCGAATAGTGCAGTAATTTCCGTCCGACATAATAGAAATAATGGACTTCTCCTCTATGATGATCACCGAATCCGCTGAATGAATGGAAATTTGCTGGTTTTCGGAATCTTCGATACTTCTCAGTAAGTTGACTATTTGCGGCTGATTGTTCCGTTTGAGAGCAATACTTTCCCTAGCTTTTTCGATGGCTTGTCCAAGGTCTCTTATTTCGACCGGCTTCAGTAAGTAGTCCAATGCGCTGAACTTAATTGCCCGGATAGCATATTGATCAAAACTGGTCACAAACACCACTTCAAAAGGAACCTTATCAAAGTATTTCAACAAGCTAAATCCATCACTTTTAGGCATTTGAATATCCAGGAAAACAAGCTGGGGTTTTACTTCTAACAGCAGTTCATACCCTTCATCCACATTGCTTGCTTCACCTATTAATTTAATTTCAGGAAAGTTTTGAGTAATCAATGTTTTCAGTACAAACCTGCTTTGAGTTTCGTCATCAACAATCACAGCGGTAATCTGCTTTTCCATGGATCAAATATTAGTTGGAATACTTATTTCTACCTTAGTTCCAGAAGGAATTCCTGCTTCATCAAAAAGATCCGTCACCTTCACGCTGGCAATATTGTCTCCGTGCAGTCGGTTCATTACTTCCAGTCTTTCTCCCGTAAGTTCCATTCCTACTGATTTGTGGTGCGTATTTACCCGGAAGATTTTAGCTTTTTCCCTTCCTACTCCGTTATCTGTAATGGTAATGAGCAAACGCTCACCGATGGGATGAATGGAAAGAGTCAATTTACCCCGTCTGCTATTTTCCAGATTCACGATCCCATGCCAGATAGCATTTTCGATGTATGGCTGCAGCAGCATTCCGGGAATATTAAAATCAGTCAGTTCCGTTCCTTCGGCAACTACCAATTCGTAATCAAAACAATGATCAAAACGAAGCTGTTCCAGTTCAATGTATAAATGAAGTACTTCCAGTTCTCGTTCCAAACGCAGTACCTTCAGTTGTGAATTATGGAGTACCATCCGGATCAACTTACTAAATTTGGCCAGGTAGCTGTATGCTTCTCCTTCATTTTTCCCAAGGATGTAACCCTGAATCGTGTTAATGGCATTGAAAATAAAATGCGGGTTCATCTGTGCCTGCAAAGCCGTAATCTGGTATTCAGCCATCATTTTATTGACCAGTGTTTTTGCTTCTTCGGCTTTTCGCACATTCCCAACTATCACCCGGACCAACCAACCAATTCCAAGCGCAAAAAGCAAGATGACAATTGAAATAAACCACCAGGTCTTCCAAAAAGGTGCTGCAATGACAATATTGAAAACTTCGGGATCGGCGCTTTTAACTCCATCATTATTGATTCCATAAACTGCCAGTTTATAAGATCCCGGTGAGAGATTCTCCAGGAAAATTTCATTGCTCTTGACCTCTAATCGCTTGGTTTCATTCCCGTCACTTAAAACGTAAGTCAATTGGTTCAGAACTCCACTTTTGAAGGTGAGAATATCAAACACAAAGTGCAGATCATTCCGGTTATACTCCAGTTTGATCAAACGGGATTTTTTATAAGGATGATTATTTACCGTCATTTTCTGCAAATGAATGGAAGGTCCTGCAGTATTTTTAGTTTTTGCATTTAAAGGAAGACTAAAAAGACCTTCAAAAGTGGAAAACCAAATGGATTCCTGATCGGCAGCTACTTTATAGACTTCATTGGAAGGCAAACCGTTATGAATAGTGTAAAGATAAGATTGGTAGCTCTTGCCCTGTTTTGAAATGCGGTACAATCCTTCATTGGATGCCACCCAAATGGTTCCGGATTGATCTTCGGTAATTTCGTATAAGTTTCCACCATTTAGTTTCAGTTCTTTTCCCGCTGATGTCACGCGATCTCCATCTATCCAATAAATATCATCGTCCGCTGTAATGACCCAAATCCTTCCGGTACGTGACCTTAGTAAACCTGTCACTTTTTCTGGAATCCCTTTTATTTGCTTGTATTTTTTGGTGACAAGATCATAACTGAATAATCCTTGGTTTCCCCCCAGAAGAAACTGCTCTTGTCCATTATATAGAATAGATCTGGACTTGAAAGGAAACATATTAGCTATTATTTTCACATCCATTTTCGGATATTTAATCTCATACAGATCGCTATACATGATCCCGTATAAAGCATCCCGGAATTTTACAAGCTGGTAAGCTGCAGCAACTATTTTTGAAAAGTTCAGCGCTTTCACCGATCTGAATTGATGATCCGTTTGAACCATAATCACTTCACTGGAGAGAACCCAGCCGTTTCTGTAAGGCAACATATCCGAGAAAAACAGTTCCTTTCCCAGAGGCAACGAGAAGGAAGAGAATTGTTTGCTACCTGAATTCCGCACATACAATTGGTTACCCGATGATGAAACGTATAAATTTCCATCCACGTATTTAAGCAAAGAAATACTCTGATCTAAGCCTGCTGTTGCGGTATAAGCTAATAAGCATTTGTTCCGGCTGTATTGAACTCCTTTTTCCAGGGTTGTACACCACATTCCACCTTCGTGGTCTTCACAAATTCCGGTTACAGAATAATTCCTTAGACTGTGATGCTCCAAGTGCATCTTATTTACATCCGGGTAATAATAAACCCCGTTTTTCAAAACCCCTACCCACAGACCATTGGATTTATCTATATACAGACTAATGATTCTATCAGGAAAAGATTGTACCGTATAGGTGAGATCCGCATTTACGCGGATTAATTTATTATTGACTCCGATTAAATCAACATTTCCTGCCAAAGCAGTTAATGTGACCCCGTGTTTCGTCTTATCGTTTAATTCAGGAAAAACAATTCGTTTACTCTGCTTTTCATTTTTCAGAACAACGTTTGCTTCATCCAATGATTCTAAGTTTGGAAATCCTGAAATCGGCATAAAAGGAATCGCTCTCTTTTTTCTTAGCAAATAACGTACATCTTGATGCGTACGCGGAATTATGGAAGTGCTGTTTGTTTTTTGGTTTACACTTACCGCGTAATATGAATTCGTGATGACGGAGTTCTCCGGATCATTCATATCCATAAAAAAAGGAATTGGATTTTTATAAACACCATTCCCCCATTTTTGATAGTCTTTACTAAAAGGCGCTTCTTTCAGTCGGTCGTTTTCAAAATAGAGAATTCTATTCTTAGATGTGGCAAACCAGATCTTGCCTTGCTTGTCCTCAAACACGACATACACATTTTCCTCCGGCAACCCGTTGCTTTTATCAAAAACAAGGAGTTTATGCCCGTCAAATCTGCATAACCCATTATCTGTGCTGAACCAGATATACCCTTTTTTATCCTGAATGATCTTGTAGCACTCCTGGGAAGGAAGCTGTACCTCACTATTGAAACCGGAGAAAAGCAATTCCTGGGAAAAAACCCGAAGTGAAGGCAGTAGCAAACAAGCAAAGCAAATTAGTAAGCAAAGGGTCCTTTGGAACATAATGCCAAAAATAGTTTGTTTTGAGAAGCTGTAGCCCCCTAAAATCGAAATGTGCCGAAAATTTCAAATACGGTAGGCACCAAAGGATTATTTCATCAGAACTTTGTGAAAATATATTAAACAGAAACAATGAAACTAATTACTACCTTCCTGGTTTGCTGTTTGGCAGGCATGCATGCATTTAGTCAATATGAAACAGCATGGGGAAAACAACTATCATCTACAGGTTTTGTTAGGGTGAGTGAAACCATTATTGACAATACCGGAAACTTATACACTGTTGGTTTTTTTTCAGGAACAGCGGATATGGATCCTGGGGCGGGGGTTACTGCGGTTACTGCGGAGACCGCTGCGGGAGACTTGTATCTTCATAAAATAGATGTCAATGGAAATTTACTTTGGGTAAAAACATTACCGGTAAACCAGAGTGTTTCCCAATTAGGGATGGCATTGGATAATACGGGAAATGCATATGTAACGGGTTCATTATACACAGCAGTGACAGTTGATTTTGATCCGGGACCAGGTGTATCTAATGTAACACGACAATCAACCAATGTGGATACTTACATCTGGAAGCTGAGTTCAAACGGGGATTTCGTTTGGGTAACAATGCTTGCAACTACTCCATCATCCTTGCAATATGGTGCTATGGGACATGATATTGACATCGATGATTCAGGAAATATTCTATTGATTGGATCATCTTCTCCAACAGTAGATTTTGATCCGGGAGCAGGTGTTTTCACTTTTAGCTCAGCCCCAACAAGTTTGACCGGTTATATCGCGAAATATACCTCCAGCGGAAACTTCATTGCTGCAAAAGAAATTTACGAATGTGCCTCATCCAGACATGTGAATCACGATGCAAGTGGAAATATTTACGTGAGTGGATTTTTTAATTCAACAATTGATTGTGATCCTTCTGCAGCTGCTTATAACATGACTCCGGTTGGAGGGTTTGACGGATTCATCATTAAATACACATCTGCTATCAATTTCACGTGGGCAAGGCAAATATCTGGACCGAATACAGATATTGTAAACAATTTAAAGGTAGTGAGTTCAGGAGATATTGTCTTCACCGGCTCATTTACAGGAACGGTTGATTTTAATCCGGGTATCGGGATTCATAATATGACCGCAAGCGGTACTTCGGATATATATGTTTGTAAATACACAGCAGCCGGAAATTTTGTTTGGGCAAAGCAGACTCAATCGGCTGGAAGTGCTCAGGGATCATGCATTGTTTCAGATGCTTCAGGATCTGTATTTACAGTAGGTAGTTATACGGGACTAACTAATTTTGGTACTACCCCTACTGACACTTTAAATAGTTTTACACCAGGTAAGTCGTGTGCATTTGTAACAAAGCACGATGCTAACGGAAATTTGTTGTATATCGCACGGATTGGAGGAACAGCGCAAGCAAATGCGTCTAGTATTAATTTATATCCTACCCCTGATCAATTGCTGATAGCAGGAGGATTCACTAATGGGACTATAGATGTAGATGTGCAGACAGGAGTAATTAACTTTTCTACGCCGGGGACAATGGCTAATTTGTTTTTGGCAAAACTTCAGCCTGCCTGCATCGCTTCAACGGCGTCTTTAAGTGCATCAGACTGCTCATCCTACACCGTTCCTTCAGGTCACGAAACATATACAACAAGCGGAACATACATGGATACGATTCCCAATGCAGCTGGCTGCGATTCGATTATTACCATCAACCTTACAATTGTTGATCCAATTGCTCCAGTTGCAAACACCGCAAATTTGGCGGATGTAACAGGACAGTGTTCGGTAACTTCCTTAACTGCCCCAGCCGCAACAGACAACTGTGCCGGAACGATTACCGGAACGCACAATGCAACATTTCCTATAACAACTCAAGGAACAACAACCGTAACCTGGACATATGATGATGGAAACGGAAATACTTCCACTCAAACGCAGAACGTAATTATTTTGGACAACACAGCTCCGGTAGCAAATACAGCGAATCTTTCAAATGTGACAGGCCCCTGTTCGGTAACATCTTTAACAGCACCAACCGCAACCGACAACTGCTCCGGAATCATTACCGGAACGCACAATGCAACTTTGCCAATCACAACTCCGGGAACAACGGTCGTAACGTGGACTTACAACGATGGAAATGGAAATACATCGACACAAACGCAAAATGTGATTGTAACACTTCCTATTTCAACAACTACTTTAAGCGGATTGACTATTTCAGCAACGACTTCCGGAGCAACTTATCAATGGATCAACTGCGGAAACGGAAATACTCCGATTGCAGGAGCAACTGCTCAATCATTTACTGCAACGGCAAATGGAACGTATGCGGTGATTGTCACTCAAAACGGTTGTTCTGCAACTTCAGCTTGTGTGGCTATTTCAACGGTCGGGATAGATGAAATGGCTCAATCCCTTTTTACGCTTTACCCGAATCCAAATAACGGAACGTTCACAATCGTAACAGATGTGAAGACAACAATCAGGATTACCAATGCTGCCGGACAAGTGATTGCAACACATCTATTGGAAAGCGGCGAGAATACAATCGAACTAACAAGTGTTGAAAGCGGAGTTTATTTTATTAATTCATTAAATGTAAACGGACAAAAGTCTGTTGGTAAAATTAGTGTGATCAAATAAAAGCTGTCAATCAAAGTAAATATACCAACCGTTAATAATTAAAATTTATGAAAAAATTACTAGTACTTTCCGCCTGTCTGCAAAGCATTTTTGTCTTTGGACAAATCCCCTCGGTCGAGTGGTTAAAAAGATTAGAAGGTTCCGGAACCAGCAGCATATCGACAATAACTTTAGATCCATCCGGAAATGTCTACATGGCTGGGACATTTAATGGCAGTGTTGATTTCGACCCTGGATCAGGAAGTGCTACTTTAACTTCTGTAGGGGTAGATAATCAGTTTTTTGCGAAATATGATGCGAATGGAAATTATATTTGGGCAAAAGCGATTACCGGAGGGGCATCCTCTTCCAGGAGCATCAAAATAGATAATTCCGGAAACATTTTATTAGCCGGACTTATATCAGGTAATGCTACTTGTGATTTCGATCCTTCGTCCAATGTCTTGAATATTACAGCAACTAATCCTGCACAGGATATTATCATTGCAAAATATGACCCTTCGGGGAATCTCCTATGGGCACATAAAATAGGAAACATTGGTCATGACTATGCTACAGGAATGGAAATTGATTCTAATGATGATGTGTATCTTGCAGGAACCTACCAGGTAGGCAATGTTGATTTTGACCCGGGAGCGGGAACCCAATCTTTATCAAGTCCGGCAAATAATTTTAACATTTTCATTTTAAAACTAAATTCCTCGGGAGGATTTTTGTGGGTCAAAGGACTAGGGACAGTGAATAGTGATGTCGCATACGCAATGACCCTGGATTCAGCCGGTAATGTTTACGTTACAGGGAAATACCAGGGGATTGTTGACTTTGACTCAGGTACAGGAGTTTATAATATGACTTCATATAGTGGGGGCAGCGTTGCCAGTTCATTTTTGCTTAAACTAACCGCTACAGGTGATTTTGTATGGGCAAAAACGGTCGCTGACGGGTCAAATTCAAATTATATGGTCTCCGTAAAGGTGAATTCTTCCGGAGAAATATACCTGGGCGGATATTTTGGAGGAACACAAGATTATGATCCGGGAATCGGAATAGTTCCATTAACAGCAGTAGGCAGTCTGGATGTCTTTGTTTCAAAATTGAATAATAATGGAGACCTCATTTGGGCAAAACAAATAGGTAGTTCAAATGCTGATTACGTAAATGGTTTCGAATTAGACACTGATGAAGGTGTTTTGTTAGCAGGCACTTATAAAGGCACCTGTGATTTTGATCCGGGAGCGGGAACAGTTAATCTCATATCGTCAGGGGAAGATGATGCATTTGTAGTAAAATGGGATAGTGGCGGAAATTATGAATGGGTTAAAAGTTTATCGGGAACCGTCTCTTCCAATGAAAATCTTGGCTCAATCACATTAAATCCCGCTGGAAGTATTTATATTTCAGGGAACTCTAATAGTGGAACTATTAATTTTGATGGTATAGCATCTTCTGTTTCAACAGGAGCTTTATTAACAAAAATAGGAATTGTTTCCTGCTCTCCTACGACAGCAACTATTAACCAAAATACTTGTGGAGATTATATATTGAATGGCACGACATATACCACATCAGGTACATACACACAAACGTTGACCAATGTTGCGGGATGTGATTCTACAATTACCTTGAATCTGACTATCAACCAGTCAACAACAAACACAATCACAACAACAGCGTGCGGAAGTTACACCTTGAATACACAAACGTACACTTCTTCAGGAACATATACACAAACATTGACGAATGCAAACAACTGTGATTCAATTATCACTATTAACTTAACAATATCCGATCTCATTGCTCCAGTACCTAATACCGCATCTTTGGCAGATATTACAGGGCAATGTTCTATCACTTCATTAACTGCTCCAACAGCAACAGACAACTGCGCCGGAACTATCACCGGAACGCACAATGCAACACTTCCGATCACAACGCAGGGAACAACAACCGTAACCTGGACTTATAATGATGGAAACGGGAATTCGTCCACGCAAACCCAGAATGTGATTATCAATGATAATATTGCTCCGGTTGCGAACGTAGCAAACCTTTCAAATGTGACAGGTCAATGTTCGGTTACTTCCTTGACCGCGCCAACTGCAACAGACAACTGTATCGGAACAATCACCGGAACGCACAATGCAACACTTCCGATTACAACGCAGGGAACAACGGTCGTAACCTGGACTTACAACGATGGGAACGGAAATACTTCCACTCAAACGCAGAACGTAATTATTTTGGACAACACAGCTCCGGTAGCAAATACAGCGAATCTTTCAAATGTGACAGGCCCCTGTTCGGTAACATCTTTAACAGCACCAACCGCAACCGACAACTGCTCCGGAATCATTACCGGAACGCACAATGCAACTTTGCCAATCACAACTCCGGGAACAACGGTCGTAACGTGGACTTACAACGATGGAAATGGAAATACATCGACACAAACGCAAAATGTGATTGTAACACTTCCTATTTCAACAACTACTTTAAGCGGATTGACTATTTCAGCAACGACTTCCGGAGCAACTTATCAATGGATCAACTGCGGAAACGGAAATACTCCGATTGCAGGAGCAACTGCTCAATCATTTACTGCAACGGCAAATGGAACGTATGCGGTGATTGTCACTCAAAACGGTTGTTCTGCAACTTCAGCTTGTGTGGCTATTTCAACGGTTGGAATAGATGAAATAGCTCAATCCCTGTTTACAGTTTACCCGAATCCGAATAACGGAACCTTCAATGTCATCATCGAATTACCAGCAATGATTACTATCACCAATGCTGCCGGACAATTGGTTACAACACATCAAATGGAAGCAGGAGAAAACACGATTGAGCTGAAAAGTATTGAAAGCGGAGTTTACTTCATTTCAGCAATGAACCCGAACGGGCAGATATCTGTTCAACGAGTAAGTGTGGTTCAATAAATTAACTCATCAAATTATTAAACAGCTGTGGAGAAATCTGCAGCTGTTTTTGTTTTAGAATGTGCTCAAAATTTCAAATACGGTAGGAAAGAGTTAGAAAATTACACTGTCCTTTGCAAGGAAATTTAAAACAACATATACTATGAAAATATGCTACTCAGTTCTAAAAAAAACGATTGCCTTAACATTCATCCTTTTTACTTCCATTAATCTATCTTTTTCTCAGCAGCCATCCATTACCTGGGCCAAACAGGCAGGAGGTAACGAAGGTGATAATTGTACCGATGTTCTTGTTGCTGCGGATGGAAATATTTATTCAGCAGGTAACTATACAGGAGTTGCTACATTCGGATCTATTGTCCTCCAGGCTACTGTGAATACCAGCAGAGGATACATTAGTAAATCAAATGCAAACGGAACGGTACTTTGGGCAAAAGACATGGGAAGCTTTGCTTACAGAGTAGTTCCGGGACCTCAGGGAAGCATTTATGTTTTTGGCTATTTTATAGGAACGGAAAATTTTGGTGGAATTTCAATCACTTCTTCAAACTCGAATTATGCAGATATGTTCCTCTTAAAAATGAATGCGAATGGAGACGTATTATGGGCTAAGAATTTTGCGGGAATTTTTGGCAATTCCAATTCTATTGTTTCTGATGCATCCGGGAATATTTACATAGGAGGCTCTTTTGCCGAAAGCGCAACTTTTGGTTCTACTACTTTAACTCAACCAGGACAAACCTTCGATGTTTTTCTTGCTAAAATAGATCCTAACGGAATACCTTTGTGGGCTCAAAAATATGGAGGAGCCAATAACGACTTTTTTACAGCACTGGATATCGATGCAAACGGTAACCCCTTCATTACAGGATACTTTTCTACCGGCACAACCATCGGAACATCAAGCTTCGTATGTTTTGGTTTTTATGATATTTTTGTTTTTAAAACAGATTCGAACGGAGGTGTCATTTGGGCGAAACAATTCGGAGGAGGAGATGATGACAGATCTTCAGCCATTGCAGTAGATAGCCAGGGAAATGCTTACCTCACCGGAACGTGCAGAGGGACTTATCAATTTGGTTCATTTTCCGCCTCATCAACCAATTACAGTGCTTATCTCTGTAAGATTAATTCCTCAGGAACTCCACTTTGGCTGAAATACTATTTAACCAATCAAAATCACCAATCACTTTCTCTGGATGTAACAATTGATCATTTGGGAAATATTTATTCAACCGGAAGTTCTAACGCACCATACACCTTTAATGCGCAGCATTCGGTCAACGTTACAGCTTTTTCAGGTGCGTATGTTCTAAAAAGTGACGCGAACGGAAATGTACTATGGGCTAAAGGTTTTGGCGGTATAGTCAATCAAGCTGAAAATCATGGGTATGGCTATTCGATTGATGCTGACCTTGCTGGAAATGTGTACGTTGGAGGTACATTTTCCGGAACCATTGACAGCAACCCGCTATTGCAGACCAATATCAATAATTTCAATTATGATATTTTCCTGATGAAAATAGGTGTTTCAACGGTAGGAATAGATGAAATGGCTCAATCGCTTTTTACGCTTTACCCGAATCCGGCAAACGATCAATTCACGCTTTTCAATACCAGTGAAGGAAACTCCTTTCAATTGGTTGATAATGCAGGAAAAATAGTCTTCCAGGGGAAAACAACTTCGGAATCAACAATCATTCATACGGAAAACCTGGTAAATGGAATGTATTTCATTCATTTCATTGAAAACGGTTCCATTTTCACAGGAAAAATCCTGGTGAATCATTAAAGCTGGTTTATTTTAAAAAGGAAAGGCCGTGTTCTTAAATGAATACGGCTTTTTTATGATTTCTTAGGGCTTGTCAAATCCCTCACGTTCAATCTTTTTCTAACTTTGAACCTGCCTATTAATTGCAACCCATGAAACAAATTATCCTGTTAACGCTTTTATTAACTGCTCTATCCGGGAATTCCCTATTCGCCCAAAACAAAGAAAACATCATCCCGGAAGTTTCCATTCAAACAGATTATGTGGAAAACGGAGTGAAAGGTTTTCGAATCGTTGTCACTCCTGATTTCAATAAGCTTAAAAAGAAATACCCGGTCGACAGCATCTTCAAAAAGGCAATGGCACAGGGAAAGTTTTCATTCAGACTGAGCATTTTCCAGGACAGCACCCAGGTTAAACCGGCTTTCGGATATCAAAAAGCTTTTGGAAAGGGTGATTTTGTTGAGATCAAACTCAGCTGTAATCCGCAGTTTTTAGATGAGAATAAAGCTTTGACAATTGCTAGTAACGTATTTATTCCATATGCCGGACTAAAGCTCAAAGAAGGGAAACAAAGCCTGTTCGTCATTGCTGATCTGAGCGGAAAAGACGGATTTAATGCCGCTTACAAACAGCGCACAAAATCGGCAGTTTTCACTTTCAACAAACCGCTGACTAAGATCTTCGAATGCTCGCTCGACTCTTTGATGGTGAATACTTTAGACAACAATGGCCAGGCCTGGGATCACGAATTGTTCGGAGCAGACTCTCCGGACCTCGACTTTTCAATTAAAATGGGAGACCTGGAAGTGGGGAACGTCCACAAAGGAAACAGTTACACCATCTTGTTCTCTGAAAAACCACGTGTTTTCCGCTTTCTAATCTCTGAGAACGACGAGGTAACGATCTTCCTCACCGATATGGATGACGCTTTCCATGACCCGATTGCCAGCTGGCGTTTCAACACGACTAATATGAAAGAAGGTACTGTCTACGAGCAAAAAGAAGCAAAAACGAACCTAAAAGCCTTCAGCTTTAAATGCAAAGTAGCGAAAGCGCTAAACCAAAAGGAAGTGGCGCCGAAATAGGAAACCACGAAAGCCTTTCTAAAATCTTCCTATCTTAGCCGCTCATTCACAAAACTTACTGCTCCATGCATTTTTCCTTCCGTTGTATTCTTACTGCAATCCTTTTTTTGCAGTCGGCACTTGTATTCTCTCAAACCAAAGTAGCTATTATTGGCGGTGGAATGGCAGGAGTTTCCGGAGCGCATTTTATCCTGGAAGCAGACCCGAACGCACAGATCATTCTCTTTGAAAAAGAAAAAATACTGGGAGGAAATGCACAAACCGTATTGGTTAAGAACAAAACCGGGAAATTGGTCAGTGTAGATGCCGGTCCGCAATACTTCGTGGAAGGCCCTTGGGATGATTACATTGCTTTTTTGACTAAAACACTCGGACCAAAACCCTACGAAAGCGAAACACTGAATGCAAGCCTGGTGATTCAGCATGAGAAACAGCAAAAACCGGTTCTGGTTTCTCCACTGGGAATGAAACTGAGGGGAGAAAAACTGGGAAAACTATTGAAATTCAAACGCTTCAATAAAGAAGCTTACAAGATCTACAAAAATCCGGACCAATGGAAAGGAATCCCCATCGAAACCTGGGTAAACGGATTGCAATTTGACGAATGGTTTAAAAACGAGATCATCTACCCTTTCCTGGCGGCATCATTGGGAACAACTGTTTCAGAGATCAAGACCACTTCAGCAGTAGATGTTGTAAAACTATTTGCTTTCCGGAAACCAAAGGCAAATAACAAGTTCAAAGTCATGACTGACGGTATGGGATCTTTGATCCGGCGTGTTGGTGAAAAGATGGACCGGGACCGGATTACGATCAAATGCAGTTCGCCTGTAACCAAAGTGGTTCGTTCCAAAGAAAAATGGCTGGTTACCTACTCTAACGGTGGAACAGAAGAAACGGTATTGGTGGACTTTGTCATTTTTGCAACCCATGCCGACCAGGCTGCCAAAATCCTGAAAGCAGAACCCGGTCTTTCAGAAGCTGTTCAAAGTTTAAAGCACCTCACCTATCTCGAAGTTAAAACTGCGCTGCATACCGATTCTACTTATGTAAATTTGGAGAAACCGGCCTTTTTGAATATCATCACTTCAGACTCCAATGAGATCCTTTCGAGTACCATGAATCTCCGTATGATCTCAGACAGGCTGGACGGCATTTATAAAAGCTGGTTAAGTTCCGAAGCCATTGAACAATTAAAAAAATCAGGGAAATTACTGCACGTTACTACTTTCTGGCATCCGCTAATCACTGTTGATTTCATTACTCACCTTGAAATCCTCCACCAACAAATAGCCGAATTTCCCTCACTTTATTTATCCGGCGGCTGGTCGGAAGGATTGGAAACACAAAACAGTGCGGTTATTTCCGGGAAGCATGCTGCTGAGAAATACAAAGTATATCTTGCAGGAAAAAATCAGCATTAAATTCACACATTTTTGTTTGCCTATTGGCACTTGGCATCCCGATACTATCCGGATAGGGAAATGACATTGCGTATTATTCTGAATCGAGCCATGATAAAAGCCTGGCTTATTCTCTAATGATTGCTTCGTTAAAATCTCTTACTCTGTAATTTCTTCGTTATATCACGATATCATAAAAAAACCGCCTGTTTCGCATTGGAAACAGACGGCTCGTTTATATAGACTCTTCGTATTTAATAATAGATTTTGTATCCTATTGAAGTTTATTCACGTGACCGATAAATTCTTTGCTTTCATTGTTCAATCCGTCTTTCACATCAATTTTCCAGGTATAAGTTCCGTCTTTAACAAACTCACCATTATAAGTTCCATCCCATCCGAATTCAGGGTCACGAGATTCAAAAATCACCTCCCCCCAACGATCAAAGATCATCAGGTTGTAATTTTCGATCAATCGGTCTTTGGAGAAAATCGGTTTGAATTGGTTATTAAACTCATCTCCATCCGGAGTGAAGGTATTTGGTACCCAAACAAGGAAATCTCCGTAGAATTTGATCGGTCTGCAGATCGTATCCATACATCCGTACTCTGAAGTAACAATTAAACAAACATCTACTGTTTGGTCCGGATCAACCCCATAAAAAGTATGGAACGGATTTTCATTGGTCGATGTTCCGAAAGAACTTCCGAATGTCCAGTCAAAAGTAGTTGCTCCATAAGACAAATTCGTAAATTGAACACCGTTCTCCAAC
Source organism: uncultured Flavobacteriales bacterium (assembly GCA_946478775.1). Next base: position 1,414 of record CAMLDR010000007.1, on the reverse strand, counting down.
TCACTTGGCATTTGAGGTGAATAGGTATAGTTCGCTACCGGATTATCGTAAACGCACACCGCAGAAGCAAATGTTCCGCTAACCGGACAACCATCGGTGGTACTTCCTGTAAAAGTCACATCATAACAACCCGGATCAGTAAATGTTGCGTTCAAGGTTCCACAGCCATTAAACGTCTGACCATCCGAGAAAGTCCAGTTACAATTCTGAAGATTTGTAATTGCCAGATCATTTGAGAACACAACATTCAAAGGACTGCATCCTTCCGCTGCACTTGTTACGAACTGGGCTGTTGGGACGGCATAGAAATTAACCTGAACATTCGTATCGACCGTTACACAAATATCCGAAACACTTACACTGTAAAGCGTTTGTGCAACCGGGGTAACAGTAATCTGATCCAAAGTATCATTTGCAGAAGTGCTCCATTGATAGGAATAAACAGGTGCACCATCAGTCACATTCACCTGAAGCACCAAATTACTTCCTGCACAGATCGACGTGTCAGCTGTTAAATCGAATACAAGAAGAGGTAACATCGTCAAATCAACAGAAGCAGGCGCAGCGGTTGTACATCCGTTTTGATCAGCCACAGAAACAGTATATGTTTGTGGTGTCGTTTGGATGACATCCTGTGTCTGCCCCACAAAACTATTACTCCAGGTATAAGTGTAAGGAGCCGTTCCTCCGAATGCAATAGCATACAATGGAATCGTATCACCCGTACACATCAAACTGTCAATGGAAGAAAATAACTGAACCGGAAGTGGTTGTTCGATAGCAACCGAGCTCATAGCGATACAACCGGCAGCATTTGTTGCCTGCACCTGGTAAGCCTGTGCACACAAAGATCCCAGGGTATTTGCAGGACCGAATGTTCCTCCGTTATCAAAACTGTATGAAACAGCTCCCGGAGCGTATATCGTTGCCGTACCATCACAGAAAGTATTACATGTTGCATTCGTATGACCAACCGAATCAATCACAAACTCTGCAGGATCCGTAATCACATAAGTCGTATCGAAAGAACAGTTGTTTGCATCTGTAATTTCCAGTGTGTAATTTCCAGAACACAAATTCGGGTTGGTATTTGAAGCACCCGCTACTCCATTCCAGTGATAAGTATAATTCAATGTTCCACCTGTTGCATTTGCCACTGCAGAACCATCGCAGAATGTAAAACAAGTTGGATCCGTCAGGTTCAAAGTAGCCGTTAACAAAGCCGGTTGAGTCAGTGTCTGGGTTCCGTTAGCCACACAATCATTATCATCACGAACGATGATAGTGTAGTTGCCCGCTGAGAGTACCTGTGCATTGTCTACCACTCCAAAGTTGATCCCTCCGACAAAAGAATAATCGAAACGCCCCGTACCACCTCAAACAGAAACACAAAACGTTCCATATTCATTCAGGA
>CAMLDR010000006.1 GCA_946478775.1 uncultured Flavobacteriales bacterium | reverse complement strand
ACTTACGATTCTGAGGTGTTAATGGGGCAATTGCGTGGTAATAATTTAGCTGTTGAACACGAATCAATAGTATAAGCAAAGATGATATTATCGTAATTAATACTTGCGGATTTATCGACAATGCGAAACAAGAATCAATTGATACCATTTTGCGTTACGCAGATGCGAAAAATGAAGGGTTGGTTGACAAAGTTTACGTTACAGGTTGTCTGGTTCAACGTTACAAAGATGATTTGGAACAGGAAATTCCGGAAGTGGATGCGTTTTTCGGGACACGGGATTTACCTCGATTACTAAAGACATTAAAAGCAGATTACAAGCACGAATTGGTTGGAGAGCGTTTATTGACGACCCCATCGCATTATGCTTATTTCAAGATAGCGGAAGGCTGTGACAGGCCGTGTTCGTTTTGTGCCATTCCGTTAATGAGAGGAAAGCATGTTTCCACTCCAATGGACCAGTTGGTGAATTCAGCGAAAAGCTTGGCTGCTCAAGGGGTGAAAGAAATTTTATTGATTGCTCAGGATTTAACTTATTACGGATTAGATATTTACAAGAAGCGAAATCTGGCTGAATTGCTGGACCAGCTTGCTGCCGTGGAAGGGATTGAGTGGATTCGTCTGCATTACGCTTTTCCTGCCGGTTTCCCCATGGATGTGCTCGATGCAATGGTGAAACACCCCAATGTTTGTTTGTACCTGGATATGCCTTTGCAGCATGGATCGACCAAAATCCTGCAGTCCATGAGAAGAGGAATTACCCGGGAGAAAACGGAAGCATTGGTGAATACAATTCGTGAGAAAGTTCCCGGTTTAGCTCTACGCACGACTTTAATTGCCGGGTATCCCGGAGAAACAGAAGAAGATTTCCGTGAAATGTATGAGTTCGTTGAACGTATGCGGTTTGATCGTTTGGGGATTTTTACTTATTCTCACGAAGAAGACACCCACGCTTATTCATTGCAAGACGATGTTCCGGATGAGTTGAAGCGCCAGCGTGCGGATGAGATCATGGAACTGCAATCCGGCATCAGCTATGAATTAAACCAGGAGAAAATCGGTAAAACGTTCAAAGTTCTTTTTGACCGGATCGAAGGAGATTATTTCATCGGGCGAACGGAATTTGACTCTCCGGAGGTTGATAATGAGGTCTTGGTAAAGAAGTCAGAAGGGTATGTGAGTATCGGCGACTTTGCAATGGTTGAGATCACTTCAGCCGATCATTACGATTTGTACGGTAAATTCGCTGAATAGATTAAGATTAAAAATTCATTAATTTTCTATTAAATATTTACTCAGCCGTTGAATTCGTTAATTCATAGGCATGAAATAGTCATTTGTCGACGGCTTGTTTTGTAAGTAGTTGGTAATCTTTGTACTTTTGATTCGTACAAATACTATTACTTACTTTAAAAATACAGAAACTATTCACGCGTAAGGTCTAAGCATCAAAGAAGATTGCTTTTGATTTGAGTTCCATTCAAATGGTTCAAACACATCAATTTCCAGCACATTTTTTCAATGCAAGGGTAAACCCCTGATTTTATTCTTTTGCATACTTCGGTTCTTCAGCGCGGGTTGTATTTCTCTATTTTTGAACAAATTAAACAGTTACCATGAAAAAAAAGTTACTATTCATCGGGCTTTGCGTATGTTCATTTGCTGATTTCAGTTATGGGCAGTCCCAGGCAAACACTCTAAAAGAATCAACACCTATTGTTGTTTCATCACACCCGGAATTAACTGCTCAACGTGCTAAAACGGATGCAAAACAAGCTGAGATCAATCAGACTGTTTCTTCTTCCAGGGCACAGGTTAGCAAACTAAATGACGAATTACGTGTGTTGAAAGAAGAATACGTTCGATTATTAAAAGTTGAATGGGAGAAAACGACGGATGCGCAATCGAGAACCCAATTGCAGGAAGAAATCACGCGTTACTCGGAAGTAAGCAACCCTCAAACCCGCTAATCACTGAAATTATGAAAACAAGCATTTTAAAAACAGCTGCTCTTTGCGGCTTATTCGCATTGGGGTTGATTTCAAAATCCAATGCACAGGCATTTAGCGAAGGCTTTGATGATATCAACACCTTGACACCTAACGGTTGGGTGATGCAGAATAATGGTACGCCGATTGGTCTGATTCCAAACTGGGTACAAGGTGATGTGGCTGTTTTTTCATCCTATAACGGTGCTGCAAACTCTTATATTGGTGGGAGTTTTAACTCTGTAACCGGAAACAATACAATCAGTCTTTGGCTGGTTACGCCAAACAGAACTTTTCGCAATGGAGATGTGATAACATTTTACACACGTAAACCTGTTCCAAATCCAACAGATTATCCTGATCGTCTTCAGGTGCGTATGAGTACGAATGGAGCAAGTACAAACCTTGGAACCGGGCCCACAGGAATTGGTGACTTCACAACTATGCTTTTGGAAATCAATCCCGGACAAACTGTAGGAGGTTATCCAACATCATGGACACAGTACACAATCACTATTTCCGGATTACCGGCACCAACTTCAGGACGTATTGCTTTTAGATATTATGTAACTAATGGAGGGCCTACCGGAACAAATTCAGATTATATCGGAATCGACCAGGTAGATTATACCCCATATGTTTGTCCGGCATTTACGATGACAACCGGTGGAGCTTTAACAGGTGGAACTGCAGGTTCTGCTTATTCGAGTACGTTAACTCAAACAGGAGCATTGGGAGCGCCAAGTTTTGCAGTTACAGCAGGTGCCCTTCCTCCGGGATTGACCATGTCTGCAAGCGGAACAATTTCGGGAACACCGACTGCTACAGGAACTTTTAACTTTACATCAACTGTCAGTGATGCAAGCGGATGTTCGGGATCTCAATCGTATTCGATTACAGTTGTTTGTCCGGCAAATCCAATTGCATTGACAACTGCACCGGCTTTGTGCGATAATAACTCATCCTATGCGCTTGTTGAGGGTTCACCGGCTGGTGGAACTTATTCGGGAACGGGTGTTACAGGCGGTCAGTTTGATCCTGCAGTCGGAACACAAACGGTTACTTATGATTACACAGATGCTTATGGATGTGCACACGCTTCGAATTATACGATTACGGTAAACACGGCACCGTTTGTAACTCAAAGTGCCATTGCAGCAATTTGTGATAATTCGGGTACTTTGGCTTTAACAGGTGGAAGTCCTGCGGGAGGAACTTACAGCGGAACAGGTGTAACAGGAGCAGATTTTGATCCTGCTGCCGGAACGCAAACAGTTACTTACACTTTTACAGATGCAAATAACTGTACGAGTGAAGCTACAACAACCATTACCGTAAATGCTGCTCCAGCAGTAACTCAAAGTGCTATTTCAGCATTATGTAGTAATGAAGGTGATTTGACTTTAACAGGAGGAAGTCCGGCGGGAGGAACTTATAGCGGAACCGGAGTTAATGCAAGTGGAGCTTTTGATCCATCTTCAGGAACACAGACGGTTACTTATACATTCACGGATGCCAACGGTTGTACTGATGATGATGCAACAACGATTACGGTAAATACAGCTCCAACAGTTGCGTTTACATCTCCGGTTGCAAGTATGTGTGTGAATCATGCGCCATTGACACTTTCAGGTGGAAGTCCGGCAGGAGGAACGTATAGTGGAGCAGGTGTAAGTGCAGGAGTACTGAATCCTGCTAGTGCAGGAGTGGGAAGTCATGTAATTACCTATGCATTCACGGATGCAAATGGGTGTGACGGTCAGGCAACTTTTACAATTGATGTAGATGCTTGCTTAGGTCTTGCTGAAAATGGAAAAGAATTCGGATTGGAGGTTTATCCAAACCCAACATCAGGAAAATTCACTGCAAGTGTTACTTCAGGATCTGATTTTTCGATTGTAAATGTGTCAGATATTCAAGGAAAAGAAGTTCCCTTTGGAGTTTCTAAATTGGCAGCAACTGCCATTGAGGTGGATTTTGCGAACCAGGTACCGGGAGTTTATTTTGTAAATGGGTTGGTTGACGGACAACGTTTTGTTTTCCGGGTTCAAAAACAATGATTTACACATCAATTAATTGACAATCAATTATTTGCAAAAGGCTGTCTTGTTTTTCAAGGCAGCCTTTTTTCGATGAATAACTTTAAACTTTCGACGAAACTGGGGGTTTGTATATTGAAATGAACCAAATGCTAATTTCAGCTAGGGTGTTATTGATCAGATACTTAACTTCATTTTGAAACTTAATCAAGTATGAACTATTCACTACAACTGAAGGCAAAAATTGCCTTCCTATTACTACTGTCAACTTCTTTTGCACAAGCGCAAACAAGTTACCGGATCTCAGTTCCGCAAAGCTATCTCACGAAGCATTACCTTGCTTTGGCCACAGATCACATTTCAAATAATGGAAGGTATTTATCCGAGAATAAATTTGAATTGATCTTAGAACAGGAACATGCTGAGAGTTATGTCAGATCCGTATTTGAATCGGTTGGAATTCCGGTGTTGACTGTAAGCAGTACCAAACAAATAGAGACCTTTAGAGAGAAAGCAGGAGGTAACAATTGTGAAACTGCCGAATTGTTGTGTTCTAATACTTCACAAACAGCGAATAGCGGTGGTGCGGGAACACAGGAATTGAACGGCACCAACCAGGGATGTCTTGGAGTTGAACACCAGTCTTCCTGGTATTATCTGAATGTCCAAACAGGAGGTTCATTGACGATGTCTATTGCTCCGAACAGTGCAGGGGATGATTATGATTTTGCAATTTGGGGGCCGTTCACAGCTGCTACAGCCAATGCAAATTGTCCGCCGACTTCAGCACCCATTCGCTGCAGTTATTCTTCTGCAACCGGGAATACCGGATTGGTGATCCCATTCAGTGGGCAAAGCAGTTCATTTGGATGTGGTTTTTTCGGGCTGTTTCCCTGTACCGGAATGATTACCACGACCAATAACCCGGTTGATAACAGTGAAGGTGTGGGAGGAGATAAATGGGTCAGTAGTTTAAATACTTCTGCAAATGAGATTTACATCCTGCTAATAGATAATTTCTCGAATTCAGGGCAGCCTTATAATATGTCGTTCGGCGGGACGTCCGTATTGGGTTGTACACCAGTTGTTTTACCGGTTGAATTAACTGCTTTTAATGCGACTAAGACATCCAAAGGAAATCGTTTGAACTGGACAACCCAGTCGGAAGAACGATCAGATTATTTTACGGTCGAATGGACCACAGATCCTGCTTCCGGGAACTGGATGGAACTGGCAAATGTACTGGCTTTGGGTCATTCCCAGGAAATTCATGACTACACTACTTTTCATGCAGATCCATCCGCATCGGAGATCAATTATTACCGCTTGAATTTAACGGATCTGGACGGTTCGAGGACTGTTTATGATCAATACCTATTGAGCGTTGACAATGTAAAAGATTCCAAAAAGATAACTCACATATTCAATATGATGGGTCAGGAAGTCGATGACAATTGTACAGGAATTGTGATCTATTATTATGCTGACGGAACTACTGAAAAAGTATACCGATAATTGAGTTGAATCAATTCGTGAATGAAAGCCGTTCAGCAATGGACGGCTTTTTTGCTTATGACTACTGCTTCAGATTTTAATCCCGATAATACAAATATCATCCACTTGTTCCAGATCGCCTTTCCATTGTTCAATAAATGCATCCAACTTGCTCAGTTGATTTTTGAGGTGATCATTGGAATGGGTCGAAACCAATAATTCCTGCATGGGTTTGTATTTGAATTTTTTTCCTTTGGGTCCTCCAAACTGATCGGCATATCCGTCTGTAAACAGATAGAAGGTGGTTTCTGGTTTGTAATCCAAAGAATGCGTGGTGAATGGTTTCGCTTGTTCAGATTTTCCAATGGGCTGTTTGTCAGCTTTGATTTCCTTCATTTCCTGATCCTGCAAATACCACAAAGCATTGTTTGCCCCGGCCCAGGTTATTTGTTTCGTGGAATCATCGATGCACAATAATGAAATATCCATTCCGTCTTTTACATTGTCACTGCTTCTCTCAAATGTTTCAATAACCAATTCACGGGTTTTGTCCAGGATTTTCCCGGGATCGGTTAAATTGAATTCCATCACTGCACGATTCAATGCATTGGAACAGACTACGGAAACCATTGCGCCGGGAACTCCGTGCCCTGTGCTGTCTGCGGCGGCGATGAAAAATTTTCCCTGGTAGTGTTCTGCCCAATAGAAATCACCCGCAACAATATCTTTTGGTTTGTAAAGGATAAAGTTATTTGGAACAAATGCATCCACGTATGAAGGAGCAGGCAAAATGGCTTCCTGTAGCCGCTTCGCATAATTGATACTATCCGTAATTTCTTTGTTTTTTTCTTCTACGATGTGTTTGTGATGCTCAATTTCCTTTTTCTGTTTTTGCGCCAACTGAAAGCGATTGTATATAAAGCCGGCAAAAACCAGGAGCAGTAACAGTCCGCCATAAAGAAAATAGCGCTGAGTTTTTTCCTGTTTCAGTTTTACGCCATTTATTTTTCGTTCTTCCGCAACTTCCAGGCTGTCTTTTAATTGTTTTCTGTCAAAATGATATTGCATATCCCGTTGAATGGAAGCGTCTCTTGCTTCCTGATCGTTTACGCTGTCACGCGCCTGAACGGAAAGTTTGAACATTTCCAGGGCATCCATTCCTTTTCCTTGTTTGTAATAGATCCTGCTAAGCAGATCGGCGGCATTACTAACTGTTTGAAGGAATTCCAGTTCCCGGGCAAGTGCCAGGCTCTTTTTTGCATATTCCAATGCTTTTGGAGTGTCATTTTGGAGGAAATAAGTTTCGCCGATGTTGAGATAACAAATAGATATTCCCCATTTGTCTCCCATTTCTTCTTTCAGTTCTAAACTTTGAAAAGTGTATTCCAATGATTTCGGATAATCCTCCAGGTCTCTGTAAGCCAGGCCCATATTGTTCAATGACATGGCAATGCTTGGAAGGTCGTCCATCTTCTCACTTGTTTTAAGACAGCGATCATAGTAATAAAGTGCCTTGTGATAATCTTTTTTCTCGGAAGCAACAATTCCCATATTTCCAAGACAGTAGGCGGCGGTTCCGTCCCGGCCTATTTTTTCAGCGATCACCAAAGCTCTTTCAAGGTATTCCATGGCTTTATCCAATTTCCCCTGGTCCGTATAAACAATCCCAATATTGCAAAGGCTGGCTGCAATCCCGGCATCGTCCTTGTTTTGCTCTCTGATTTTCAAACTCCGGTGGTAGTATTCCAGTGTTTTCGGGATATCCCCCTGTTCCTGGAAAACCATTGCCATATCGTGATAGCAGGATGCCTGGCCTTTTGTAAAACCTATTTTTTTGTAGAGTTTAAGAGAAGCCTCGAATTTCTCCATGGATTTTGGAGCGTCTCCCATATTGTAGTAATAACTCCCCATATTCCGGAGCAATAATGCTTCTCCCTTCTCCCACTTGATTTTTTTGGCCAAAATAAGACCTTCCTGAGCATATTTTTTTTGTAAACGGAATTCTCCGATGGAACTGCTGGCTGCACACAGGTTGATATAAATGTTCACCTTGTTCGTATCCTGTTCTTTTGTTTTTGACAACAGGTTTTTAAGTGAATCTATGTCCGGGGTCTGTGCTTTCAGAATATGTGGCAATAACAGACCTAGAAATAAGAATAAACGAGTCATTAGCTAGCGCAGTTTGAATGAGTTAGCCAAATTACCAATTAATCCCGGAGTGGATTCGTTTGGGTGGGAACTATTTTAGATATTCAATAAAAATCCTATTTTTGGGCATGGACATTCAGAACCGACTACTTGAACAGCTAAAAGCAAAGCTTCCTCCAGATACCTCGTTGGGTAAATTATTGATGGATGATTTGGAATTGTCGCGGGACTCAGCCTATCGGAGAGCGCGCGGTGAAACAGCACTGAAGCCGGAAGAAATTAACCTGCTTTGTCAGAAGTACGATCTGTCAATCGATAAGATCATCGGTGTTTCGGGGAAGAGCGTCACTTTCCAGTATAACCCGATCCAGCGTTCGGAATTTTCTTTTGAAACTTACCTGAACGGCATCATGGACGGTTTTAAACGGATGGTCGCCCAGCGTTCACAGGAACTTTATATGTCTAACCTCGATCTGATCATTTTCCAGTTATTGAACTCATCGGCCCTTTTGCGTTTCAAATTACTGTATTTCGGGAAATGTTATCTGAAGTTGGGACAATTGGACGATGTGAAGTTTCACAAAGGATGGAAAGGCGATATTTCGGATGAGCATTTGCAGCAGATGGCGAATTTTTACATCCGTGTTAAATCCACAGAAGTCATTGGGTACGATGCCGGAAAAGGATTGATCCGTGAAATCGTTTCTTTCTATGAACTCGGGTATTTCGAAACTCCGGAAGACGCCATTTTCCTGATTGATGAAGTAGCTTCTTTGGTAGAGCATATTAAAAAACAGGCGGAAATCGGAAGGAAATTCATCAAAGGCCAACCCGTGATTACGGATGCGGATAACTTCCATTTGTACTTGCACCAAACCTATATCCAGGACAACACAATTATTTCGGAAACCAACGCTTACCGCATGTTGTACATTACGCATAACATGATGAACTACCTTTATACAATCGACCAGGATTATGTCAATAAATCGTTTGCCGTTTTTCAATCCATGCTGAAAAGCTGTGTAAAAATTTCCGAGGAGAATCAGCGCCATCGAAATGCTTATTTTGAAAGCCTCGGGCAATTTATTGCAAAGGCAAGAATTCGGATCGAAGGAACGGAACTGTATTAATTTTTATTTCCAGGCAACCTTTTTGTTTTGACCTTAGTAACTGGGTTAGAACGTAAAAAACAATACCAGATGAAATAAATTAAACTTTTCACCTTTTCGAGGGGGAATCCGAACTGATAATTACGTGCTGACGAAAGAAATAGAAGAACAATTTTCAAAAGGCAATCGAAAGGCTTTCGATGCCGTGTATGCTGCATTTTCTGCGGCCATGTTCGGACTATGTCTTCGATATACGCGGTGTTCGGATGATGCGCAGGATGTTTTACAGGAATCATTCATCAAGGTTTATAAGAACTGTGAGCAGTATTCAATAGATAAACCTTTGGCTGCCTGGATAAAAACAATCACCATCAATACCGCTTTAACATACATCCAAAAAAATTACCGGTTCGAACTGCACGAAGACGACGATTTTTTTGATGAACAGCAGGAAATGGAGTTTGATGCAGAAGATCAGGAACAATTAAAAAAGAAATTAATCCAAATCCTGAATGAACTACCCGATGGCTACAGGACCATTTTTAACCTGTTTGTAATCGAGAACTTAACGCACAAGGAAATTGCAGCCTATTTGTCCATTTCCGAAAGCACCAGTAAAACCCAATATTTCAAGGCTAAGAAGATGATTCGCAGCTTGCTTGAAGTATCAATCAACAGAGCATGAAAGAGGAAAATAACATAGAGAAGTTATTCCAGGGAGCCTTTGAAAATTTCGAAGTGACTCCGCCTGTTTCTGTGAAAATGGAAATTGACAAGCAGCTTGGGACAAAAAAAATCAAACGCAGATGGATTTTCTGGTGGTCTACTATCTTGGTTTTATTGCTGGCGGGAACTGCATTTGCTGTTATTAAGAGCGGATTAGTTACTTCATCAGGTTCAGGTTTACTGGCGTCAAATCCCGATTCAAATACTCATTCAAAAACAGACGGAAATAACGCTGCAGAAACAACTGGTGATCCGGTAAGCGCGGAAGTAAACCAGCAAAATGAGCAGTCAGAATTAAAGGATCAGAAAAAGGCGGCTGCTCAAATGGATCAAACGAATACCGGAAAGCAAAAAGCCAGTAAGCGAACAGGTGGAAAAGGATCTCCGGCGATGGAAAATGATGGAGAGAGTGAACCGTTAAGTTCGGCTCAAAAGAACTCTTTGAAAACCAATTCGAAAAAAAGAACAACCTATTCCGCAAAAAATGGTGCAGCCGATGCCCAAGAGGAAAGTTCCAAACGATCAAAGCAAAAAGCAGCACAAACTCAAAATAAAGCGGCGGGATCTCCTAAAAAGAAGGCAATTAAAACTCCTTTGAAAAAGAAGACTGCCTTTTCTGCCGGGAAAAACAATTCCATTGCGAAGAACGAGGGACTGATTGGTTCTGAAGGAAATAGCGATGAAGTTGTTGCCATAGAAAAGAACCAACTTCCGGATGCTAAGGACAATCAAAAGGAAGCATCGCCCGGGTCGAAACCGGATAAAGGGGAAATTGGTAAAGCAAAAACGGAGCCGGCAGATTCGATAGCGGATGTTGCTGCAGTTGATTCAATTTTAACACCAAATAATCCGGGTAGAGTAATCCCACCATCAAAAAGGAATTGGATGATAGAAATCTATGGTGGTCCGCGTTTTGGAGTGAAAACTTCTAAAACCGATTTCACATTGAAAAGTGCTGATTCTTACCAGATCGGTTTGGGTTTTTCCAGAAGTGTAAACCTTGGCCCGTTGAAATATGTGACCCTTGATGGCGAGTACGGAGCAGGAAAAGAATCCTATCGCCAGGAAACAACCACGAGTTCTGTCTATTTCGTGGGAATGGATTCGATCCCCATTTTGGATACGTCAATGACAGATACACTCGGCTATACTTATCAGAATAATTACGATACACTCAATCAAACCCTGGAAGTGAACAGCAATTCACAGATTACCCGTTTTGCATTCGGGTTGAAGGCTCAGTTCAATTTTAACCTGGGAAGCGGATTTGGTTTGGCAGTGAGCCCCGGCTATTACTATTCCAGAAGCACCTTCAAATTTTCAGACAGTTCAGGCACCGGTTCGAGTTCCAGTTCGCAAATTTTAGTGAGTCTCAGTGCCTATTATGATTGGAACCGATTCCGTTTCCGGGTCGGGCTGGATTCGCGGTATGAACTCATGGGGAAAAATCAAAATGCTTACATCGACAGAAGGAAATCGATCTTATTCTCCCCGCAGTTCGGGATAGCCTTTAAGTTTTAGGATACGAATCAATTCAAAGTGTTCCTCGGATGATAAGTTAAAATCGCCTCGCGCAAAAAGCGCTGATCCAAATGCGTGTAAATCTCTGTTGTCGTAATGTTTTCATGGCCCAGCATATCCTGAACTGCACGGAGGTTTGCTCCACCCTCGATCAGGTGAGTGGCAAAAGAATGCCGGAAAGTATGCGGACTGACCTTTTTCTTGATTCCGGCAGCTTCCGCCAATCGGGTAATGATCGTATAAATCATAATGCGGGTAAGTTGAGCACCACGCCGGTTCAGAAATACAATTGCTTCGTTTCCTTTTTTGACCGGAACATTTCCGCGGTCATTTTCCGCATAGAAAGTCACTTCTTCGACCACACTCGGACTGACTGGAACCAAGCGCTCTTTATTCCCTTTTCCAATGACACGTATGAAACCCTCATCGAAAAAGCAATCTTCAAATCGCAGGGAAACCAATTCGCTGACACGAAGTCCGCAGCTGTAAAGCGTTTCAATGATCGCTTTGTTGCGCTGCCCCTCGTTTGAACTAAGATCAATAGCCGCAATCATGGCATCGATTTCTTCAATCGTTAAGACTTCGGGTAATTTTCTTCCGATTTTGGGGAGTTCCAAACTTTCCGAGGGGTCATCTTTCCGGATATCTTCCATGAGCAAAAAATCGAAAAACTGCTTCCAGCCACTAATAATGCGGGCTTGAGAGCGCGGACTTAATCCCATGTCATACAATTCGGCGATAAACTGTTTTAAATGCCCTGTTTGAATGTGCTCGGGTGAAAGTGTGTAAGATTCACAAAAGTCCCTTAACTTAGCAATGTCTTGTTGATAAGCAAAAATGGAATTTTCTGCCAGGCTTCGTTCTATCTTCAGGTAATGAACAAATTGTTTAATATAGCGTTCCCAATCTTTCACTTATGCGCATTCTAATTCTCAATGGCCCGAATTTAAATCTTTTAGGAACACGAGAGCCTGAAATTTATGGAAATCGTACCTTTTTGCATGTTTTGGAAGAGTTGAAGAAAAACTTTACCGGAGAAATCGAATACATTCAAAGCAATGTGGAAGGTGAACTGATCAATGCACTTCACGACTCCAAACACACAGGTATTATTCTCAATGCCGGAGGATATACGCATACAAGCGTTGCAATCCGCGATGCCATTTCGGGGATCGAAATTCCGGTTGTAGAAGTTCACATCAGCAACCTGGCACAGCGCGAAGAATTCCGGCACAATTCATTAATCACAGCCGTTTGCGAGGGCTCGATCATGGGCTTCGGGATGGAAGGATACCGCCTGGCTTTGGAGTGGTTTAACGGGAATCAACGCGGGAAGATCGGGTACTAATAAATAAAAATTGTAGGGACGCGAGGCATCGCGTCCCTACAATTTTTTGATTTATTTATCAGTATCAATAGGGAGGAATTGAACGGTTTTTTCTAAAGGTGGAATAACAGGAGGTGATATTTTATGTCTATTCTCTGTTTCCAATGCTGTCAATCGTCCCAATCCCAATGCGATGATGTGATTAATACTGTCATTGTTTGTTTGAAGCACGCTAAAATCCCTCCAGGTAATCGAATGAGCATAAATCCGTCCGATTCCGTCCATATAACCAAAGTTTGCATCTGCATCCGGTGAAAATTCGTGGTTTACATTTGTGAAAAGCGAAACTTCGACCCCTTTGCCATTGACATCCACGTAACCCATTCCTATTAATGAGTCTTTGTCGTTAATCGTGTGAATTTCAGACCGGGATACCGTATCCAGCTGATGACGCACATTATTATGAACATAAAAATAGGTCAATCGTTCCTTCATTAAATCTTTCTCGTCAGTTGTTGTATCACACTTTCTGGGTGAGAGTAAGAGCAAGATAATTCCTATCAATGCAGGTAAAGCCTGAACAAAGAAGATCTTTTTATCAGCAGTCAGTGCACCGTAAATCCCTGCAACGGAAACGCAGATCAGGAAGAACAGACTTACATTGAATCGCCATTCCGGGTTACAGATAAAGAAAGTCCAGATTAATCCTGCCGCCAGGAAACCGTTATACAAACCCTGGTTGGCCGCCAGCGCTTTCGTTTTCGGGAACAATTCCTTTTCGAAATTCTTGAAAGTTTTCGGACCTTTGGTGGTCCAGGCAAACATTTCCAGCCACATCACATACACGTGAAAAAGGGCCACGATCCCGATAATAATTTTAATAGCGATTTCCATAGTTTCAATAATTAAATGAGGTTCAAATTCCGCCTTCGGAAGGAGATAAGGGAGGAGTATTGGAAAGTGCCGGTTTCACTCCGACAATCGAAAACATCATTGGAATGAAGTTCCCCAAATGCTTGATCCGGTATTTCCCGGGGGCGAATTCTTCGGTATGCGCAAAACAATTGTAGTTTGAAAAATCATATTCCTGCAGATCCTGCAGTTGGATTCCCTGCTTCAATAAACTCGTAATGACTTCACTCAATCCGTGGTTCCAGCTCACAGAGGTCGTTTGGATCGGGGCGTCTTTGTCTGCATATGTGCCGCTTTCGGTTTCTATAATCGGTTCTGATTTAAAATAACGGTATCCGACTTTTTGGAAATCATTATCAAACATCCAGACGATTGGATGGAACTCCACAAAGACAAATTTTCCGCCAGGTTTCAAAAAGTGATGGATTACCGAAGCCCATTTGTCCAGGTCCGGAAGCCAACCGATTGTTCCGTAAGAAGTAAAAACCAGGTCGAAGGTACCTTCCAGGTGTTGCGGAAGATCGTAAAGATCACAACAAACGAATGTGGCGTCAACTCCTGTTGCAGAAGCAATTTCTCTGGCTTTATCAATCGCTTTATCGGAAAGATCGGCTCCAACAGTAATGGCCCCCATGCGTGAAAGTGAGATCGTATCTTGTCCGAAATGACATTGCAGGTGCAAAATGCGTTTTCCCGTAACATCTCCCAATAAAGCAAGCTCTGTTTCCTGAAGTGAATTTTTACCGGATAAAAAACTTTGCTGATCATAGAATTCAGATGCTATATGCGGATCAACCCGTTGGTTCCATTGATTTTTGTTAATCTCTTTATAATTCTCCATGAATAGTTTTTAATCAAAGGATTGAATACAATTAAAGATCGACATTTTAGTTGAACATCCTACCTGGTTCCATTTCTTTTTTTGATGTTATTGAAAATCAGTCGAAAATTGCAACAATTTCTGTTTTCAAGCTTCGAATTAAGTAATGATTTATAACTGTTTGGTTTTCAACTAACTTCAATCGTGTTAATTTATTTTTCATTTGTTAAAAATAAGAATTTTAACATTGTAAATTGTTTTAATTCAAACATTAGTTGTAATATTCACCGGCTAACATTAAAACGCTATTTATGAAGAAGAAGAACTTTTTAGTGACTACAGTATTGTGTATTGGCTGCTCTTTGGGCGCTTACACTCAGGAATTTAAGAAAATATCCGTTCCCAAGGGAATCTACTCAGAAGCAAAATCCTTCGAACGGATCAATCAGAAACGCGTAAACGACGCATTTAAGACAATAAAGGATGTTTACTCCTTTGATTTCAACGGTGCGCGTGTAAAATCGGTATCTCCGGAGATCGAGTCTACTGCCAGTCTGGCTCTTGAAAAGTCCGGATTTGTTGCGTATTCAAATGCTGCATCCATTTCCAATCTGCTTGCAATCCGGCCGGAAGTACTTTCCGTTCAATTGCCTTACGAAGATCAGATCTTAACTCTGGACCTGGTTCAGGTAAACATTTTCACAGATGAATTTAAACTCGAGACGAGTACTCCGGGTTTGGAGCAGGGAGTGAATTTAGGGCTTTATTACCAGGGGACGGTTCGAGGTGAAGATGCAGTGGTAGGAGTGAGTTTCTTCCGGGAGGAATTCTTTGTTTTGATTAACAGGAACTCAGCGGAAGATGCAACCATTGAAGCGGGTTTAATCAGGCTTCCGGAGAATAACGGCGGGGTGCATGTGGTTTATTCGGATGATGATCTGAAGAACAAACCTGTTTATTCCTGTGGTTCGGAGGAACTGGAACAATACCAGCAGGCTGTAGAAAGGCTTTCTTCGCAAAAAGAAGCCCTGGAGCACATGGAAAAAGCTACTTACAAATGTGTGACTTATTTCTGGGAAACGCGCTACAATTTGTATACATCCAAAGGAAGTACGCAGGCCGTGACAAATCACATGACAAACATCTTCAATAATTTCAAATTGCTTTATGAAAATGAACAGATCGGATCGAAATTGAATCAGCTGTATATCTGGACAACTGCTGATACTTATAATGATGATCTGAATACCTTCTCTGCCAATCGTTCGAATTTCGGAGCAAATATCGCTACCCTTTTCTCGACTACAGGTGGAGGCGGAGTTGCCTGGTTGGATCAATTATGCGGAAGCAATGAATATTACAAACATGGATTCTGCGGAGCGGTCGGAGGAACTGTCAATGCAATTCCGACTTATAGCTGGGCTATAAACGTTACGGCGCATGAAATCGGACACAATTTAGGATCACCACATACCCACGCGTGCAGCTGGACAGGCGGTGCGATTGATGGTTGTGGTCCGCAGGCCGGCTATTCGGAAGGCTGTAACGGCCCAATTCCTTCGAACGGCGGAACCATTATGAGTTATTGCCATTTAACAAGTACCGGAATGAACTTTACGCTTGGTTTTGGACCCCAACCGGGTAACCTGATCAGAAGTCGCGTGAATAGCTGTATTTCCCTGACTTGTGAAACCGGTGGCGGCGGACAAACCTGTACAAATGCTTACGAACCGAACGAAACGCAGGCAGCAGCAGCAGCATTGACAAGTGGAACAGCTGCTTCAGCAGCAATTGCAACTTCCGGAGATGTGGATTTCTTTAAGATCACTACATCCACAACTACCAATAATGTATTTAACCTTGCCGGACCTTCCGGGGTGGACTTTGATTTGGTGATTTACAACAGTGGAGGAACACAAATCGGTGCAGGAACAAGCGGTACAGCAACGGAATCCGTAACATTGAACGGACAAGCTGCGGGAACGTATTACGCAAAGGTGTTTGGATACAACAATGCAATCAGTGCGACTTGTTATACGCTTACTGCCACGGCAACATCCGTAACGAATTGTTCAACTGCTTACGAACCGAATAATTCATTAGCGGCCGCGGCAACCATTCCATTGGCAACAACTATTTCCGCGGCAATTTCTTCCGGCACAGACCAAGATTATTACAAGGTTACAACAACTTCTGTCGGAACACATCAATTTGCACTTGCAGGACCAGGAGGTGTGGATTATGACCTGGTGATTTACAACAGTGCAGGAACGCAAATCGGATCAGGAACAGGTTCAACCGCAACAGAGAATGTCTCGCTTGCAAACCTGGCTGTTGGAACTTATACGGTTCGCGTTTATGGATATAACGGTGCAAACAGCGCCACGTGCTATACCCTGAATGTGGCAAGAACTTCGGCTTCTTTCTTAGGGGAAGAAACGCGTATGGAAAACTATTCTCTTTATCCTAATCCGGCAAAAGACAAACTAGCGATCAGTTCATCTAATCCGGATGAAGTGATGCAGGTAGAAGTAATGGACATGAGCGGTAAAGTACTCTCCAGTACTGAATTGAAAAGCAACGCCACAATCGATGTTTCGGAAATCAGTTCGGGAGTTTATTTCGTGAAAATAAGTTCTGCCAGCAATGAAACAACTCAGATCAAATTTGTAAAAGAATAACAACTAATTACTAACCCTGTTCACAAGAAAGGGAGGCGAATATTCGCCTCCCTTTTTAGATTTTTGAAAACCCGCTCCATTTTGGAAACAGGATGATAAGTAACCGTTTTTTATTTGTTTTGCTTGGTTGCAGGAGCAATCAAAATTCCTTGTTCAGCAGGCATATTATATAAATCAGGACGCAAATACTTCCCGCTGTCACGATCCGATTTCAATTCCTCTACTTGTCTTGCTTCCGGGTGTTGCTGCAAATAAGGATCATTTCGTTCTGCATAAACCGCCCATGAAACTTCCATTCCAGGCATTCCGCCTGCAATGACAAAACGACCGTCTTTGATTTTTTCAGCAATGAAGATCGGTGCATATCCTCCGATGGGAGTCAATTGATAAGATGCATTCTTATTCACGGCATCAAACCAATCAGGAAGTTGGACAACCGCTATCCCATTTTGATCAAATGCTACTGTTCCGCGGTAAATATTTAATACTTCGTTGGATTCAATAGAGAAGTGATTGAGGTATTTGTTTGCAGGATCCTGCGGATGATCAATACGAAAGTTTTTTGTTCCGGAAACCGTTAGATCTCCCAATGCAATGATGTTGTCCATGGAAGCAATTCCACCACCCGCAGGATCAGTAGATTGACCAAGTACGCCGATGTAACCGACACCGCCAACTCCGACAGAATTTGCAGTTAAGGGCCCCGTCAAATCAAAATTCTGCCCAAAAACACCATAACCTTCACGGTAATTTGTTTGTCCGGAAACACCGTTAAATCCTACACCTTCAACTCCGATTCCTCCTGCGGTCCGCAGGTTGTTTCCACGTACTGCTGCGTCTGCAGTAGAAGCTGCAGTAACTTCACCGGACAAGGCTCTGGCAGCTCCTGTACTTTGTCCGAAAATAGCCGAATTATTAGCGCCGGTGCTGTTTGTAACAGCTTGGATCACTGAAAAAGCGTTTGCGGCATTGTTGTTAACGGCATTGATTGAGTTACCGGTCCCGGTAAAAAGAATACCAAGTGCAGCAGTGTTTGTTCCTGATCCGTTAATCTGAACGGGTCCCGAATCGGCAGTAATGGTTCTGCCCAATCCTGCTCCGCCCTGATCGTATGCTCCATCTAAAGTGACACCACCGCTTGCTGCAGGCAATGTAATGGTATTTCCTCCACTGATTGAAATAACTTGCCCTGAAATGGACAATGTCTGGATTTCGTTGGTTGGATTTGCATCTGCATCATTCGGGTTGGTAATATAGCCTGCGTCGTTTGTAAATGCACTTACGTTTGTAGGAGTGTTGGTCAAATCATTGTAATCTCCGCTGAATGATCCTCCGTTGCCCGATTCTTCGGCATATAAAGCATAAGGAACACTTAGTAGCTGAGAAGTTCCTGAAATACTGTAAACCGTTCCACCCGCTGGGTCTGTTTCCGTTTTGATATAGTAATTCCCGGTCGACCAATCGATTGAATTGAACGTTCCTGCAACCGGAGTTCCATTTCCGATTTGAAGGGTTGCTAATCCATTGGCATTGGTGGTCGTGGTGTGGCGTTCAATATATACCGCAGTTCCCGTTGGTGAAGTGGATAAAATAGAGATTTGAATTCCGACAGGTGTGTTTGCAATCAATGTATTGGAACTATTTCTGATAACCGATTGATAGGTCATTTTTTGAGGTGCCTGGGCAAAAGTCAACAGGCTTAAAAGCATGAAAGAGGCTGTAGCAATGAGTTTTTTCATAATTAGTGTTTTACAATTTTAAGGGTTTTAATCAGTGTACTTTGTGAAGAGATATTTAGCAAATACTCTCCGGACGCAAAAGAAGTTAAGTCGATAGTTGTTTGGAGTGACAGGATGTTGGATGAAGTCAAAATCCGGCCGGTCAAATCAATGAGTTCATACTTCATTTCCTTGCCTGTTTCGTTCACTTCCAGACTCAGAATTCCACTGGTGGGATTCGGGAAAATAGCCGTAATCAGGGATGAAAATTCAGTTATGCCGGAAACATCATCCACTTCATAGACTTGTTGTACGCCTTGGTGGATATTTCCGCTGCTGCCGGAACTGTTGATGTAGTCAACTTGCCCAATGGAGTAACTGACAGATCCTCCTGTTCCGCTTGCATCTCCTCCGGAAACAGTGGTGTTTTGTTGGGCAGATGAATAAAAACAGAGGTTGCCAAATAAAATAAGTGACAGGAGTTTTTGTTCCATAGTAGTGTTTTTTATTGAATATCGAAATATACAGATTTATTGGCAGGTTCCGGTTTTTTAAAGATGTTAAATACGCTGTCTTTATTTAAGCAGCACAACTTCTAAAGGTAACGTCAAGTAAACCAGTTAACTAATTGGAATTTACTTTTTGTGCCAAATTCACTAGACGGAATTAGTGAAAGATCTGAAATATCAGGAATCGGGTAATTTGAGATACTCTCTGTGCGGTATTCCGGGTTTTTTTTACGCTCAAAAAGGTATTGGTTCTAGCCTTAAACACGATGTAATTTTGCAAAAAATATCTCTGGAACGAGGTAAAACAACCAATTTTGTGAAAAGTATCTCTCTTCTATTTTTAGTGATTTCCAGTCCTTTTTTGTTTGCACAGAATGGAGTGATTAGTGGGCAAATGAACGAGAATAACCAGGTTGTCCCATTCATTACAATTGCACTCGAAGGCACCGGATTTGTTACAACAACAGATGAAAACGGAAAATTTGAAATCCCGAATGTTCCCTACGCAAATTACCTGCTGAAAGCATACAGTGCCGAGCACGAAACATTTGAGAAAGAATTAAATCTGAATAAACCGGCACTTGAACTGGGATCGTTATCCCTGACTAAAATTGCTCAAATCGATGAGGTAACCGTTTTAGCGAAGTCGAAAGTACAGGAAGTGAAAGAACAGCCTTTTGCCGTGGAATCAATAGATATGAAACCGGTTCAGAACCTGAATTTGAATGTGAACCAGGTCTTGAATCAATCTACCGGTGTCCGGATCCGGGAAAGTGGTGGGTTGGGATCCGATTTTGTGTTTTCCCTGAACGGATTTACCGGAAACCAGGTGCGCTTTTTCATTGACGGATTACCGACAGATGTCATGGGGCGTTCCTTTAGTATTAATGCGATTCCTGTAAACAATGTTGAACGGGTTGAAATTTACAAAGGAGTAGTGCCCATCAACCTGGGAGCAGATGTATTGGGTGGAGCGGTAAACATTGTAACCAACAACAGCGTTAAGAATTTCCTGGATGTTTCCTACGGATTCGGATCTTTCAACACGCATCAGGCAAGTTTGGTAGGACGGTATACCACTAAAAAGGGATTCATCGTTAGTGCAAGCGCATTTTACAATTATTCAGACAATAATTTCAAAGTCGACATCAATTTATTTGACAAGAAAACCGGGAAGATTGACGAGAAAACCACTTCCGTTCCCCGTTTCAACGATGCATTCAAGTCGGCAACAGGAATGCTGGAATTAGGCGTAGTAAATAAAAAATGGGCAGACCGGTTGTTGATCGGTTTAATTGCCAATACGACCTATAAGGAAATCCAGCAGGGAGCGAATATGACCATTGTAGCCGGAGAAGTACATCGAACGGAAAACAGCCTGATCCCGACTTTGAAATACGAAAAAAACAACTTTTTCATCAAAAACCTGGGTCTGAAAGTCTCGGCATTGTATAGCAGTATTGAGCAAATGACTGTTGACACGAGTTCCCGCATTTACGATTGGAATGGGAATCATACCTACAAACTGCTTTCAAATAGTTCGGGAGAATTGAATTGGTATAAAACCTTGTATACATTCAATGACCGGGCTGCACTGGCTGTTGCTACTATGAATTACAAACTGGGAAAATTTCACCAGTTTACATTGAATAATACCTATTCGCGAATCAGAAGAGTGGGGAGCGATCCGCTTCAGGTAGATCCGATTCCATTTACAGACCCGAATATCCTGGAGAAAAATTTCACGGGAATTTCTTACCAACTGAAATTATTCCGCGATCGCTGGACGACTTCTGTCTTTGGAAAACTATTCAACATGAATTCCATCTTGTATAAGTCGGACGATGATACCGGGGAAATCCGCAGAACGGATAATCAGTTTCGTTTGCCGGGATACGGAATTGCGACAAGTTTCTTTGTTCTGAACTACTTGCAGTTAAAGGCTTCTTATGAAAACACTTACCGCCTGCCGGAAGGATATGAAGTTTTTGGAGATGGCTTACTGCAATTACCGAACGCGGACCTTCAACCCGAAAAAAGCCAGAATGTGAATGCGGGTTTCCTTTTCGGGAAACGATTCGGAAAGCATCTTGTAAATGTGGATTTCAATTACATGTACCGTTTGCCGGAAAACCTGATTCGTTCGGTGGCTCTTGGAATTACTTCGCGCTACGAGAATTTGAGCCAGGCAAAAGTGAATTGTTTTGAAGGAGCGGTCAGCTATTCTTATAACGACCTGTTCAAAGTGGAGTTCAATGCTGCTTACCAGGATATTTTGAATGCATCTTTAAAAGAAAACGGTGAACCTGACGAACTGTACCTGGATCGGTTGCCGAATGCGCCTTATTTATTCGGGAATGGTTCCTTTACATTCAATACCAGGCAATTTGGAAAATACAAACAACGGATCAGCTTCAATTGGAACACGTCGTATATCGAAGAGTTTTACCTGAAGTGGCCTAGTTTGGGTGCTTTAAGTTCAAAATTCATCATCCCGCGGCAGATTGTAAGTAATGCTTCTGTGAGTTTCACCAGCCATTCCGGCCGTTACAATATTTCCGTTTCATGCATGAATCTTTTTGATGCCCTATGCTACGATAATTTCCGGGTCCAAAAGCCGGGGAGAAGTTTCAACGTCAAACTTCGCTACTACCTCCAAAACCAAAATTAGAATTTAAAACAAGTCAAATGAAAACAAAGAGTACACTTGTAATTGCTGTGATTGCCCTGTTAGGCATGACAACAATTGCTTCATGTAAAAAGAAAAAAACGACTGAAGAAGAAGAAACACCGGTTCCGGCTTCAGGTTACGTTTTGGGATTGAAAACAACCAGTGCGGGAGCAGATGCCGAGTATCTGGTAACAGGAACAGACCTGATGTCAGGAACAATTTCCGCTACAGGTAACGGAATCGAGCAAATGGGCTGGATGTATTACCACCAGGTTGGAAACAAATACCTGGCGATCGACTACACGAACAATGTGTGCACGGGATACCAAATTGCGAACAGCACTTTGTCCTCTGCCGGAAGTTTTGTGTTTGACAGACTGGATGTTTTAACGAATGATCCGAACGGAAATGTATCTGCTGTTAGTGCACCCTGGGGTGGTGGCGCGTATGATTGTAAATTTCAAACGGTAAATCCAAGTACAATGTCCATTTCCAATACGCAGAACATCGTTTTGAATGTGTTGTATAACGATACCATGGCGCAATTGAATATGTGGCCGACCGGAACATACATCAGTAACGGGAAAATCTATGTGGCTTACTATCCTTTGCACGGTGCATCGTGGGATACTCCCCAAACCGATACGGCATACGTGAATGTTTACACCTACCCGGGATTGAATTTCGTGACTACATTTAAAGATACACGCACCGGACCAATCGGTTATTACGGAGGGTCACCTGCAATTATCGAAGACGAGAACGGAAATCACTACACCATTTCAACCTGCTCCCTGGCAGCCGGATATACGCAGGCTACAAAACCTTCCGGGATATTAAAGATCAATGCGGGTCAGGAGCAATTTGACAACAGCTATTTCTTCAATACCGAAGCGCTTGGATATAAGATCATGACAGGTGTTTATATTGGAAACGGGAAAATGGTTGCACGGGTAGTTTCAAATTCGGTGGATGCTCAAGCCGGAGGAAGCTGGGCGGCTTTCGGTATTGATGTTCCCATTCATCAAATCGCGATTTTGGACTTAAATAGCCAATCGCTGCAAATTGTGAATGATGTTCCTCTTCACGGCGGACAGTATTACACCCCATTCTACGTGGAGAACGGAAAAGTATTCTTTTCTGTGAATACAGGTTCCAATGCATTTATTTACCGCATCGATCCTTCCAACGCTACAGCACAGCAGGGAGCAACAATCGACGGGAAGTCGGTTCAGTGTTTCTTTAAATATTAAGATCTAAAACCGTAATAACCCGACTACTACTCACGAATAAACAGTAGGGGCTTAAAATTTTAAGCCCCTACTGTTTTTAACTGATCACCAATCCGCAGAAGCGAATTCTTTGCTACATTTGCACCAAACTTAGACAAATGAAATTTCATGTTCTTCTTATAGCCCTGGCTATGGCCATGCCTATTGCTATGGCCCAAACTCAAAAGGCAGAGCTATGGA
The DNA here is from genome assembly GCA_946478775.1 of uncultured Flavobacteriales bacterium. The sequence continues at coordinate 30,556 of CAMLDR010000006.1, read as the reverse complement.
AACCTAACAGAAAAGGCTCTTTTTATCTTTACTGGGGATGGAACAGGGGAGCTTATACCAAATCAGACATTACTTTTTGGGGAAGTTCATATAAGTTCAAACTGGACAATGTGATTGCAAATGACCGTCAATCTTTATTCAAAGCGGATTTGTATTTCAACCCGAAAACCATTACGATTCCTCAATACAATTTACGATTGGGTTATTATTTTAAAGATAAATACGAGATTTCCTTTGGTGCAGATCATATGAAATACGTGATGAAAGCTTTTCAGACGGTGAACATGAACGGGAATATTTCAAATTCCGGTACTCCTTATGATGGTGTATATAATAACCAGCCTATGGTGATGGATACTGCTTTTTTGATGTTCGAACACACAGACGGGTTGAATTATCTGAACCTGGAAGTGCGGCGATCCGATGCTTGGATTAATGTAAAACATTTCAATCTGAGTACGAATTATGGAGTTGGAGCAGGGGTACTGGTTCCAAGAACAAATACCACGCTTTTAGGAAATCCAAGACACGATGAATTCCATTTGGCAGGTTATGGTCTTAGTTTGGTTGGTGGCTTGAAATTGAACTTCTTCAAATATTTCTTCATACAAGGAGAAGCTAAATATGGATTCATTCACATGCCGGATATTCGGACGACGTATAATCGGCCCGGTGCAGATATAGACAGGGCAAAACAACATTTCTTCTTTATGGAGTACCACATCGTATTCGGAGCTCAATTTCAATTGACAAACCGAACGAAGAAACAGAAGTAGTCGGAATCCAGTTTTTAAACGCATAGAAGCAAAGTATGTATCTCTGAGTCCTGAAATAGATAGCGACTGGAAGTCTGCTATATTTTCTTCTCTTTGCATTAAAAATAAGTTTTAGATTTTCTTTGCTTTGAAAAGCAAAATCTTCGGAGCACCGCTTTGTCCTTCATTGGAAACATACAAATCGCCGTTTTGCATAATGACAATTCCCTCCGCTTTATTGAATTTTTGAGGGTCCAGCACTTCCAGGTGAATGATATCACCTTTGGTATTAAATACGAAGAGGTAATAATCCGAAGCACTTAATACATAAAGCAGTTGATTCCCCGGATGAATATAAATACCGGAGATTTGAAATTTCAATGCGGGCTCTTCTTCGTTCGGATTCTTTTTACTTGGTTTGGTGGGCAATTCGATCCGGTTCCTCGAAGCAAAATTCTTGATCGAATTGATATCGTATTTGTACAACGGTTCCCGATTTAATTTGTACTCTTTCAAATCGAAGGCATAAATAGTGCGCAGGTTTTTGAATTCAGCTCCTTTCGCAATCTTACTTTTGGAACCAATAAGTAACCGGTTATTTTTCGCGTCGAAGCAAAAACCTTCATTGTCCTTGTTCGGAATTCCGGTTGCGATGGAATCAAGCATCCATTTGTCGGACTGATAGTTGCGAATGTGAAATAATACAGCATCACTTCTAAGTACAAACAAATCCTTCCCAACAACTGCAAGGCCTTCATAATCTCCGGGACCTGCAAAGTGGATTTTACGATTGATCTGCCGATTTTTGATATCATAAATGAATACAGTTCCTTCTTCGTCCTGTACGCAGGCAAGTGTGATGGAATCTACAGCTGTGAGCCCGGATATTTCATTTAATTCAGGAGGAAGAATGAATTTTTGATCTTCTTGTTTCAGGTTGTAAGGGATGGCATCCTGGGAAAAAGAATGAATTCCGATAAACCCGAAAATAACAAGGAGCAAACTATTTCTCATGGGATAAATGTACTAAAGGAAGCGGAAATGAGGATTTGCTTTAGGATGAATTAACGATTTTTTCCCTTCATGCTTCTGATCCTGAAGTCATGTCATGAAAGAGTTTTGCGTGTCGAATGAGTTCCAGCAGTTCTGTTTTTCGGAGCAGGGAATGGCTCAGTTCCACATAGCGGGTTTTCTTTCCTGTTCCCTCAAGCAAGCCGTGTTTGTTTGAAAGTTCTGTTCCCTTGCTGAAAGACAGTTTGACTCCTCTTTGAGAAGGAAACAAAACACAGATCATTCCTTTATATCCCGGACCATAGCTGAAGGCAAGCATTTTTGCCGGAATATCCAATTCCTGCTGACTGTTTGGAAGTTCCCGTTCCAAAAGCGTTTGCGCTGCCAGGAATAATTCCCTTATCGGATGCGGATATCCTCCTAAAAATATGGCAAGTGCAGAACTCATTACAAATCAAATTTTCGCTGGTTCAAATCCTTGAATTTACTCACCTTTTGAATGTAAAGTGCCCAAAGAATACTTCCCCGGTAGAAAGACACAGGTGCGTTGGTATCCAGCTTTTTCGATTTCCTGCGTTCTTTCATGGAAGAAGGAAGGTGATCGTAGAATGACATATGTGCTCTGAAAACTGCCCAGAAATGTGAAAATTGTCCTTTTAGTAAAAAAATAAAAGCAGCTAAGCCGTCGAAGCACAGTCTTCTGAATAAAACATAAGAAAGTGCGGTGCGTTGATTTTTATGAATCATCAAAAGGCTGTTCCGGAAATTCAAAAAGGTCTTTTTCGGATTCATGTAGTTCAGTGTTCCTCCTCCAACATGGTAGACCACACTTTTCGGGTTGACTTCAAAATGAAGTCCCATCCGTTGAATCCGCCAGCAAAGATCGATCTCTTCCATGTGAGCAAAGAAACGTTCGTCCAATCCTCCAGCTTCCCAATAGATATCGGAACGGATCATCAAACAGGCACCGGTGGCCCAAAATATTTTGGAGGAATGATCGTACTGGCCTTCATCTACCTCGACGTGATCCATAATTCGTCCACGGCAAAAAGGGTAGTGGTATTTATCCAAAAAACCTCCGCAGGCTCCTGCGTGTTCAAAAGTGCCCCTGTTCTTAAACGAATGAACTTTTGGCTGGCAGCCTGCAACCCGGTTATCTTTCATTGTTTCCACAAGAGGTAAAAGCCAGTTTTCGCTTACTTCCACATCACTGTTGAGCAAAACATAATAATCTGCCCGGATTTGTTTTAAAGCGTCGTTATAGCCTTTGGCAAAACCACCATTGAAATCATTGATAACAATTTCCAACTCCGGGAATTGTTCCCGGGTCCATGAAACGGAATCATCACTTGAAGCATTGTCTGCCAGGACCACTCGAAAAGGTTTCGAATGCGCTATTACTTCGGGTAAAAATTGTTCTAAGAAATGCTTTCCGTTCCAGTTTAGAATGACAACGGCAATATCAGGATTCTGCACAAATACGATTAGTCTTGTTTGTAATAATAGCCGCTGTTTGTACCATATTGATTGTTCCCGCTATTGCTGTCCACATTCGATGCTCCGTTGTTACGTTTCACAAGCATTTCCTGCCATTTGTAATTTTGCTGCTCGCCAACCATATCGGAATGCAGTAAGCGATACCCATTGTTTACCAGATCCGGATTGTAGAATACAAAACGCTTGTTGCTGAAGTTTTTGATCTTGTAATAATGCCAGATTTCGTAAGGATATTCAGCCGGTGAAGTTTCACGAACAATGATGGTGTTGGGTTGCCCGTATTGTAAGAAAACCCTTCCGCGATCTGTTTCAAAGCCATCCTGGAAGTTGTTTCCGTAATTTTTTTGCACCAGCTGTACATTCTTCTTGTAAGTCAGCCATTGATCGGATGCGTTGGCCCCGGAAGTCTGAACCCAAAACTGCTGAATGTGCTTACGGGCAAGGTCCGGGCTTTTTGCTTTCAGTGTTTTCATGATCGATTTCACTTCCGCAGGTCTTGCTATCGGAATTAAACTTGCCAGGTAATAATCCAGTGAATCGTTTGTCAAAGAAGCCTGGAAAGCCGGGTCCAATATGATTTCATCCACATTTTCTGCTACTTCAATGTCGTTGATGCGTTCAAAGAAATAATCGGCTTTCTGACCAATTGTTTTGTTGCTCCGGTCAATGATCTCCAGAGTAAGGTGGTAAGATCCCGAAGGTAATTTTGAGATATCTATGTTGCGCAGGATCGGCACAACCGGACTTGGTTTTATTTTGGTAAAACGCGAAAAACCGGGCATAACCTGATTGGTTTGAGTAGAAACAATCTGCTGTCTCAAACCAAAGCTGCTATCCTGAATTTGATTGGTATTATACAATTCTACATAATACGGAATGTTACTCAAAGACGGGCTGTAGAAATTGGAAATCCTCGGCAGGATCTCATAGCCGCTTTTTTGAAAAGGGGATTCCATATTATTGCTTGGTGTTGCCACTTCTGCAATCAGAATGTCGGAGGTTGAAACCTTGGTGAAATGATCGGGAATGGCAATTTCTATTTGTCCGTCAAGTGTTTTGTCTTTTCCATTGATGTCCTGAAGGCTGACATAAGCAATATAATTTCCGGGTTGCAGTGGAATGCGCACATTGTCGAAGAAATCTTCCACGATTGAATCTCGCATTCTCGGACTTTCCAAAGCAAATGCATTGGTGTAAACGGTGTCTCCGCTTGGCTGACTCGTAACAATCGTTGAAACCGCGATTTTCGCCTGCAGAACAGAATCAACAGGGGTAAACTTGATGGTATATGCTACAAATTGAAATTGCAGATCGATATAAGGTCCTTGTTCAGGTGAATAATAACTTTTGTAATCAATGAATGCTTTCAATTGATTTTTCTGCCCAAAGGAATTTGAGATCAGAAGAAGTAAAGTCAAAATCACCAAAAGTGGCTTTTTCATAATTCAAATATAGGTAGGGTAAAGTTAATGAATTTGAAGTGATTTACCGAAAAGGAATGGTAGTAAAAGGAAAATCATTGATTAAACGGTACTGATTTTCAGGTAACAAGTAAATAACTTTTATTTTTTTTTCATTTAATACTTGTCAAAAAGGAAAATAGCACTACTTTTGTCGCGGAGAATTGGCAGAGTGGTCGATTGCGGCAGTCTTGAAAACTGTTGTACCGCAAGGTACCGTAGGTTCGAATCCTACATTCTCCGCAGGAAATTGGATCCCGAAGGTTTAACCTTTGGGATTTTTTCTTTGATGACTTTTCGAAATTATTTTCGGTAAAGTCAGGGAAGAAAAAAACAAGTTTTCGAAGAAAACGAAGGGATTCAGTTTGATTAGCCGGTCCCTTTCAGGATCTTCAATCCTACATTCTCCGCAGGAAATTGGATCCCGAAGGTTTAACCTTTGGGATTTTTTCTTTGTGATAATTTGGCACTATTCTGTGGACACGCGATTAATCGCGTGCCCACATTAGATCATTTTTTGTTTATCTTGGTTGAAAGCATTTCTCATGGACTTAAAATCAAATGAACCTTTCTGGCTGGTCAAAAACGGGTTGATCCAGTCGTATGCTTCACTCCGGAAAAACGAGGAATGTGATGTGCTCATTGTGGGTGGAGGAATTACAGGTGCGCTCATTGCTCATCAGTGCGTTTCCGAAGGGCTCAAAGTCATTCTGATCGACAAGCGGGAAGTCTGCAACGGAAGCTCCTCTGCAACTACTTCCATGCTGCAGTACGAGATAGACACTCCTTTACACCGGTTAATAGAACTGATCGGCAAGGAAGGAGCTTTGGCCAGTTACCGGGCATGTTCCGATGCCATTGACCAATTGGCCGGGATTTCTAAAAAGCTGAAATCGGAGGCAGGTTTCCAAAAGAAAAAATCGCTTTATTATGCGGCATATAAAAAAGATGTGGCGCTGCTTCAAAAAGAATTTGAGGCACGAAAGGAAGCAGGATACAAGGTGAAATGGCTGGAGCCGGCAGAGATTGTGAAACAATACGGGGTCAGCGGATCTTTCGGAGGAATTCTTTCGAAACAAGGTGGCAGTGTGGATGCATTCCGGCTGGCTCACGAAATTCTCAGGTACAACCATAAAAAAGGACTGCAGGTTTACGATAAGACGGAAGTGACAGGTGTGACATATAAAAAGGGATTTAACCTTTGTACGACAGATACCGGCTACGCTGTAAAAGCTTCCAAAGTGATCTATTGTACAGGTTACGAAACCGTGAATTTGATCAAAGAATCGTTTGTGAAACTGCTGAGTTCATTTGCCATCGTATCGGAAGTGAATAAAGGGCTGTATGAACAATACAAAAACCTGTTGATCTGGAATACTGCGACTCCTTATCTGTATATGCGTACAACGGACGATTTCCGTTTTTTGATCGGGGGAGAGGATGAAGAGTTTCTGGATCCGGAAAAGCGGGATGTGCTGATCGGTGAGAAAAACCGGAAGCTGATCAAATCATTCCAAAGAATATTCCCGGACAGGCCATTTTATCCTGATTTTGCCTGGGCAGGAACTTTCGGAGAAACAAAAGACGGGCTTCCTTACATTGGCGCGCATAAAGATTTTCGAAATACCTACTTTGTATGCGGATTCGGGGGAAATGGCATTACTTTTTCAGTTGTAGGAATGGCAATGGTTTCCGATTGGTTGAAAGGTGAAAAACACCCTTTGTCCGAATGGTTCCGATTTGGAAGGTGATATCAAATGGTGGGTACGCGATTAATCGCGTGCCCACAGAATGTGTGTTATTGCATGGTATATTTCCCCGTTGAGTCCACCAGCATCACAATATTTCCGGTCCAGCAGGTACAATAGACTTCTTTTTTCAGATCGATTAATTCCGGATTCATTTCCTGCTTGGGATAAGCATATACTTTAGCAGTCTGGTTCCGGTTGGTCAAAGAAGCCTGGGTATCCAAAAGTTCTACGATGGCTTTCCTTGGATGTCCGTGATCCCAGGCTGAACCTCCGTTCCTGTGAGTACTGTCGCCAGCGCTGATAACGGCAATTTTCGGGGACATGAGTTCCAAAAACTCTTTCGTAGTGCCGTTTTCTGCTCCATGATGACCAACATGATAGAAATCCACATCAAACAGTGAAAGACTGCTGTGGTATTTCGCCGTCAGGTATTCGATGCCTTCTACTTCCAGGTCTCCGGTAAACAACAGCGATGTTTTTCCGTAAATCAGTTTGGAAACAATGGAATTATTGTTAGGCTCAGAAAAATGGGAGGGAAAGAAAGTATGTCCGTTTACTGTATGTTTGGTCTTTACCGAAATTTCACCGGAATAGAGCACGAGTTTGGGAATGGTGCTTCCAGGATTCACCAGGCTTTTCAGGTTCACTTCAACTCCTTTGGGCATTAAGCTGTCCATTAAGCAATAATCCATGAATTCGAGTTTGATCTTTTCTTTTTTTGCCGCTTTCTCTATTTCTTTTTTAAGCTTGAATTTGGTGGTAATGATTCGCTTGATGGTGTAATTCTTTGACAAATCTGTAATGAGGCTGATGTGATCGTAATGATTGTGCGTGATGATAAGCACATCGATGGTTTTCTTCAGATCAGTCCTGCGTTTATAGAATTTCGACAGGTAGTCATTCAACGAAGCCCGACTCGGTTTAATGCTGTTCAGTTCTCCGCCCACATCAATCATTACAACCCCTTTGCTGAATTCCAGTAAAGTAGCATCTGCCTGATTCACATTGATAAAATGAGCCTTGAAGTCGTCTGCGCTTACATAAAAACTGAAAATGAGCAGGAAAGTGAATAGTATGTGTTTCATCGTGTGGTTTTTGAACGGCAAAATAATCATTTGCTGCTTAATACCGGTTAGAAACTAAAAAAAATAGCAGAAAGGTGCCGTTTTAAACATACAGGATCTGACAGTTGGAACAGCTGAAACTGCGGCGTTTCTTAACTCCCGTATACTTCTTGACGATTGGAAGATTACAACGCAGACACCAGTTTTTGGTATGTGCAAGCCAGTGCTTTTTTAATTCGTATTGCTTTTTCCATTCCAGGAACTGAAAGCTGTAAATGCGGGCTTCTTCGATCAGTTTATTCAGTTTTGCAGCGGGGATTTTCCCGACAAGTGATTCGGGATGAACCTTGACGCGGTATAACACCTCATTTTTGATGATGTTGCCAACACCGGCGAAAATATCCTGTTCCAGCAACCCATCACAAATCAGTTCATTGGGATGTTCTTTGAGTTTTGCTTTGGCTTTTTTCGGGTCCCATGCATCATTCATTACGTCTACACTCCAGTCGTAATGTGAATCGATATCGTCTTCCAGGAATTTGACGGAACACGCGTAGAAATTCAGTTCACCATTTTCGAAGGTAAAGGACAAACGAGGAGTCACATCCGGTTTTTCTTCATCGATCCGGTAACTTCCGAACATCAAAAAATGGATTTTCAGCGTAAAACCACTGAAACAGATCAGGAAATGCTTTCCCCAGCTTTGGATTGCAATCACTTTTTGATTTTCCAGACGCGACTGATCAATTTTACTGTTTCCGCTAACAGTAAGGATCTTTTTCCCGGTAAATTTCCAGGCTTCTTCTTTCAGAATTACGATTGACGGACCTTCGGGCATGGTTGTAAGAAATAAAAACGATGCGCCAAACCTGGTCAGCGCATCGCAGTTAGTAAATTATTTTTTGCTCTTTTTTCCTTTCAGCTCGGGATTGATAAACCAATCCATGACTCCACCTGCCGGCGGGTTTGTGGCTTTGTCTATTTCATCCTTCCTCTCCGCACTCAAATCTTTGTTGGTTTTCTGCACTGTTTTTTCTGTACGGTCTGTTCCTTTTGCCTTTTCGTTTAGTAAACCATCGGTATCTTTGATATGCTGCACCGGATCTTCAATAACCTGCCATTCTTCTCCCATTTCCGGACTTAATCCTTCATTCCATGGTCCGGAGAAATTGTCTCCATCAGACATATTGAAGTATTTGTTACTGAATTTGGGATCACTTTGCAGAATTCCCGGAGGGAAATTCGGCTGAACGCTTTCCAACGCCGCCTGGAACATTTGCAAATGCGCTACTTCCCGCGTCATTAAGAAGCGTAGTGTTTCCTTTACGTACACATCATCCGTAAACTTCATCAGGTTCTCGTATACCAGTTTGGCCGTTGCTTCTGCTGCAATGTTGACTCGCATATCCACCGTTAGATCACCCATTCCCATGATGTAGGATGCCGACCATGGATTTCCGTTGCTGTCAGTAAGTGCAGGTGTTCCTCCGCTTACCAAAAAGAAATGCGGATCTACCAATGCATCGTGAATGTAGGTTTCTTTGGCAGCAGTTCCGTCCAATAGTTTATTCAGATCGGATTCGTCTGCGGCGTTTTTTAATTCACCGTTTACACCGGTGAGCAACATCTGGATCGTAGCTCCAACGATTTCCAAATGACTGAATTCTTCGGTTGCAATATCCATCAGCATATCGTACTTGTCGGGATGTGGTTTTCTGCATCCGAAAGCCTGGACAAAATATTGCATGGCAGCTTTTAGTTCGCCGTTCGGACCTCCGAATTGTTCCAGCAGCAAGCGTGCGAAACGTGGGTCAGGTTTGGAAACCCTGGCTTTGAACTGCAGTTCTTTTACGTGATGAAACATGATCTTTTATTTTAATTCAACATTCAGTTAACTTCCGGAATCCCTCAGGTTCCAAATCACAATTTCTAAAGATCGGGCTGTATTTCTGTTGTATTCTGGTGTGTAAAAGTTGCAGGATTCACAGTTTGGTGGCAATTATGCAGGCCTTTTCGTATTTTTAAATCACTAGAAAAAAAGCATATGACACCGAGAGAAGTTTTAGAGAAGTGGGTTCGATTATTTAATCAGGGAGATAGTGAAAGTATTGCTGAATTGTATGCTGAAAATGCCGTTAACCACCAGGTTGCGAATCAGCCGGTAATTGGAAAAGATGCGATCAGGGAAATGTTTGTACGTGAGTTTACAAGTGCTGAAATGATTTGTATTCCGGAGAATATTTTTGAAGATGGTGAATGGGCAATCCTGGAATGGAAAGACCCGAAGGAAATGCGTGGCTGCGGATTTTTTCATGTACTAGATGATAAAATTGTCTTCCAGCGCGGATATTGGGATAAGCTGTCCTTTCACAAATTGTACGATATCCCTTTAAGCATTCATTAAAATTCCTGTCTGATAAAGCGGGTTGTGATCGTTTTCCCGTTTTCAGTAGTTCCCCGAAGAATATAAATGCCTTTTGGTAATCCGAAAACAGAGTATGCTGGCGTGGGTGCAGTTATCGTTTGTACCATTCTGCCCGAAATATCCTGAATAGACAGGTTGTTGAGAGGAGTGGAAAAGTAGATTTGATCTACCACCGGATTGGGAAATAAACTGAACGGATTTCCTGCGGATTCTTCCAAATTCAGCATACAATCTTCTTCGAAACTTACCCAGCTGTCTACGTTTGTCCAGTTTTGTTGGGAGTAAGCCGGCGTGTCCACTTCAATACAGAATAGTTCAGGATTGTTGACCGCTTCTAAAACAAGCAGTCCCGTATTGTTGCCGCTTTTCATGTTCAGACGCTGTAGGGTGGGAATATCATTGCAATGTAAAAAGAGTATACCCGGGTTCTGACTGACATCTAGCTCCGTAAGCTGTGTGGTGAAGCAATAAAGGGTATTCAACAAGGTGTTTTGACTCAGGTCCAGCGTAGTTACCGGAGTTTCACTGCAGTTTAATCCTTCGAGGAGTGGATTGGCCCCGAGATTTAAATTCCAAAGTAAATTGCCCTGAACATTCAAATAATCCAAAAGCGGGTTGTGGCTTACATTCAATTGGGTGAGGAGGTTGTTTTCAATAGAAAGTGTATACAGAGCGGGCAGTTCGGAAAGATCAATGTTTGTCAATAGGTTTGCCCTGCAGAAAATGTGTTTGAGGTGCGGGTTGCTGCCCAAAGTAAGTGTGCTTAAATTGTTCAGGTCACAATGAAGTGTTGTCAGTTGCGAATTTTGACTGACATTCAGTGAAGTGAGGTTGTTGGACCCGGCTTGCAGGAATATCAGGCTGGCGAAATCTTCTATACCGGTCAGGTCGTCAATGGCCCTCCACGAGATGTGCAGGTAGCTAAGCGTGTCGATGTTCCCGGTAGCTACAGAGTCGTTCATCACATCATCCAGTCCAAATTCTATCAGTGCCAGTTCGAAATGATCATCCGGAATAAAGGTGTTTTGACCATGTGCAGAAATGCAACTCAGTAGTGCTAAAAGTGAAAAAAAATGTTTTTTCATGTGAAATTGGAATAAGCGTTTTGATACCTGCAAGGTAGGAAGCTGAATTGGCGTTTGGAAATGGTTACTATCAACCTTTTGGTTACTTTTTATATCTTTAAATCCTACGAATAAATGTCCAGAAATGAAACCTTCCGAGTTAATTGCATTGATTGAACAGAACGGGTTGACTGAGAAGGTACTTACCATCGAACGGAATGCGTTTCTAAAAACTTCCGGCACAACGGATCTGAATATCTATTTCGTGGAAGAAGGCAGTTTGCGGGTCTATATCATGGACGAAAACGAGGAACGAACCATCCGTTTTGGTTACCGGAACAATATTTTGGTGTCATTGGATTCTTTTCTGACCGAAAAACCATCTGAATTTGTGATTCAGGCATTGAAGAAAACACGTGTGAAGGTGATTCCGAAAAAGCGGTTTATGGAGTTCATTCACAGCAATGAAAAGAACCTGAGGCTTTGGGCGAAAATCCTGGAAGATTTGGTGATCCAGCAAATAGAACGTGAAAAAGACCTGTTGATTGCTTCTCCCAGAGAACGGTATGAACGTGTGCTGAGAAGAAGCCCTGTTTTGTTTCAGGAAGTTTCGAACCGGCACATTGCAAATTATTTGCGGATGACTCCCGAAACACTTTCCCGCTTAAAAAAGTCTTGATCTCAATCAATGTTTTTTACAGGTTGATGCCTGACCTTTGTCGAAAATTCCCCGATCCAAACTTGTGTGACGGGATCTAAAGAAAAGCAGATGAAAATACAGACAGAAGTATTATTGACCGATTTAGCGAACAGAACGAAAGAACTTATCCGGGAAGCGGAATTGCTCAAAGAAAGATCGGAAGAAAGCCTGAACTATAAGTCCCATACCGAAAGCTGGAGCGTGCTGGAGTGTTTGGAACATCTGAATTTGTACGGGCGGTTTTACATTCCGGAAATCGGTAAACGTATCCGTAATGGAAAGGGGAAGAGTGAATCCTTTTTCAAAAGCGGCTGGCTGGGGAATTATTTTGCCAACAGCATGCTTCCAAAGGAGAAATTGAATAAAATGAAGACTTTCAAGAATATGAACCCGCTGAACAGCAAGCTGGATAAGCAAGTCATCGAAGAATTTATCGATCAGCAAAAGCAAATGCTCCAATTACTGGAAGATTCGCGCAAGGTCAGCCTGAATAAAACGAGAACTTCCATCACGCTTTCGAAGCTGATCACCTTGAGGCTCGGGGATACTTTTCGTTTTGTGATCTATCACAATCAGCGGCACATGGTGCAGGCACAGAGAATTCAAAATTCAAAATGAAAAATGCAAAAGAATTGAAAAATGCAAAAGAATTGAAAAATGGAGGATTGAAAAGTGGAATCGGCTAAGCAAAATCGATTTGAGAAACTTGAAATTAAAATCTTTTCAATTGTCAATTTTTGCATTTTCAATTAACCGATCCGTGTTCCGTTTTTCACCGGGCGTTCCGGCTGAAGCAAAGTGACTTCTTTATTGTCTCCGATTCCTCCCAATATCAGGCATTCACTCATCATGTTTGCAATTTGTTTGGGTGGGAAATTGATGACAGCAACAACCTGTTTGTCGATTAATTCCTCAGGTGTATAAAGTGTTGTGACTTGTGCAGAAGTTTTTCGCAAACCGAATTCCCCGAAATCAATGGTGATTTTGTAGGCCGGGTTGCGGACTTCCGGGAAAGGTTCTGCGGAAAGAATGGTTCCGACACGCATTTCGACGTGCATGAATTGGTCCCAGGTGAGGGTGTCTTTACTCATTTAATTAATCCTTAAAAATCGGGACTTACAGACTCCTATGCATCCGTGTCCGATAATAAATATATTTCCGTATGCTTTGTACTGCATTTCATCGCAATTGGTTACGGTGAGTATACCGTTTGCAATTGTTCCCGATGTTGGAGTGCCAATTGAAGTTTCCACAACACATAAATTTCCGTTGCAGGTAATAGTTCCATCGGCTTTGATTGTAATTGTTTTTTCACTTGTAACATCCGTAAATGGAGCGTTCTGGGAAGTGCCAACGTCTGATCCGTAACATATGCCGGTAAGTTTGTAAGTCCCATGAAGGATACCGCTGCTGGGTTTTTGCTGTTTGTCCTTTTTACATGCAGGAATGATTCCGATTATAAGAAGGGTTAAGAGTAGAAAGGTTCTTTTCATGGGATGAATTTAGTTGAATAATTGACTCTAATATAAGTGCTTTAGAATCGTTTTGTTGGTGTCCGGGATAAAGTCTTTGATCTATTGATTGATCGGAGGATCAAATTGATTCTGATAACATTTCCCGATGTGAGAAGACAAAGCCGGAGTTTGTGTTATTTGACCGTTCTATCTGCCTTTCAGTTAGTTGAACAAGATTTTTTGTTATAGATTCTTAAAAATAGGGCATTTCAGCGTTAAAAAAAGCAAATGGGAAGCCAAACTTTTAGCGAGCCGGATAGTTTTGTTGCAACTTTTAAAATCATATCTATGAAATCATCTAAATTATTGCAAGTCGCCGGAGTTACCGGCGTACTCTTCCTAACAAGTGTAAAAGTTTCTGCTCAAATTGAAAATCCTCCATCTGTAAAGGGGCGTTGGGGATTGAGTGCGGGAGTGACCGGGGATCAATATAAAACCGGGATCATGTATTTCCGAATGAGAACGGGTGTACTTCCTATGCTTACTTATACTTACGGGAAAAATCAATTTGAGTTGGGTTACCAATTTCAACCGAATAGATTAGGAAGTACTGTTAATGAATACCATGGAATTACTTTTCACTACAAACGTTATTTCAATGGTTTTGGAGATCGTTTTGTGCCGTATTTGTATACTGGACTTAGTTTTACAACTACCCGGTTTTATAATTTTTACTCCGGATTTTACGAGAGGCAGGCCGGTATAAATATGAGTGTGGGCTATGGACTTGAATGGCAGATGGGAAAAGGATTTTACCTGGGGTCAGCTGTTGGATTTAATCCGGGTATCTATTCCGTGCGGGGGTCCCGATTACCTGAATGGGGTGAAGAAGGAATTCAGTCTAATAATCAAACCCTTTTTAAAATGGGCTTCAATGTAAATATGCAGTTAGGTTATAGATTTGGGGGTAAGAAAAAATGAAAAAATAGGGGCTGAATCCCACACGTGTGGGACAGCCCCTACTTAAAAAAATTATTTCCCTAACAACACATCTACTGCTTTTTTCAATTGCGCGTCTTCGCCTTTCAACATGGTGTTGTAGTCGTTTGCGATTTTGAAATCCGGTTCGCACTGGTTGTTTTCATAGTATTTTCCGTCCATGGTCATCACGCCCACCTGTGGGATCCCGAAAACCAGGCTGTTGTCCTGGAGGGTTTCCCACCAAACAGCTGTTCCGGTTCCGGGTACCGGCATTCCGATCAGTTTCCCGATATTGAGTGTTTTGTAAACGACCGGGAACATGTGTGCATCGGAGTAATTTCCTTCGCTCATGATCACGCAGCTTGGCTTGGTCCATTTGGATCCCGGCTCAATTCCGATTTTCTGTCCACGGGGCACAAAATTGATGTATTGTTTCCCGGAAAGGAAAGTTGCCAGGTCATCGTGCAGCCAGCCGCCTCCGTTGAAACGCGTGTCTACGATCAATGCATCTTTGTTGATGTATTTCCCCATGACCTGGTTGTAGAACTCGCGGTAGCTGTCGTCATTCATTCCGCGAACGTGCATATACCCCAATTTTCCACCGGATAATTTTTCGGTCATGGCCTGCATACGTTTGATCCAGCGCAGGTAAAGCAATTCACTTTGAGCACCTGCCGAAATCGGTTTGATGATTTCTTCCCAGCGTTTGCCGCTTGCAGGATCAAACATGGAAAGCAATACGGTTTTCCCCGATTTACGGTTTAATAGCGAATAGTAATTCATTTCCGGTTTGATCTCCACTCCGTCAATTTTTTCAATAATCGCCCCGGCTTTGATTTTTGTTTCAGAGCTCACCAATGGGCCTTTGTCCAGGATTTCCGCAATTTTCAACCCTGTTCCGGTGAATGTTTCATCCAGGATTACTCCAAGCTGCGCGGTTTCATCTCCATTTTCATGATGAGGTCTGTATCGGCATCCGGTATGTGATGCGTTCAATTCGCCCAATAATTCGCTGCACATTTCAGCGTAATCGTAATTGTTGTTGATATGAGGAAGGAATTTGGCATAAGTCGTTTTGTAATAATCCCAATTCGTTCCCTGAAGGTCCGTGACATAGAATTTCGTTTTCACCTGTCTCCACATGTGCTCGAACAAATAGGCGCGTTCGGCATAACCGTCCTGTGTGCGTTCTGCTTTGAAAGGAATGTCTTTTCGTTCGCCTTTTTCCAGGTCCAGACGTGTTAGTTTTCCATCGATAACGGCGAAAATGTTCTTACCGTCTTTGTCCATGGAAGTACTCCAGATTTCACCTGCTTTCAAAGGGATCAGGATTTTTGTTTCGTGGTCCTTGAAATTGCGGACGTATAAATTGGTACCGTCTTCATTTGGAGTTAGGTAATACAATTTTTCGCCTTTCGTATCAAGGAAAGCGTCCTGCAAGAAAGAAGAGTTTTCAGTCAAACGAACCTGGCGGTCCATTAAACCGTCCAAATCAATTTTCAAAGGTTCGGTTTTTTTGGTTGTATCCGCTTTTTCGCCCTTTCCTTTCTTATCTGCAGTTGCGGGTTTTTCCTTCTCTTTTTCTTTATCTGTTTTTTCTTTTTGTTCTTTCCAAAGCTCGTAATCTGCTTTTTTCATCTTGAACAGATCATAGGCATTCTGATTTAGGAAAAGCGCATAAGCATCCTGCTGTGAACCGTGGCTTGCTACATTTTTCATTCCATGGCGATTGGAGAACCATAAAACTGCTTTTCCATCCATCTGGAATTTCGGTCCGCCATTGGAGAAACCGTTTTGTGTCAACTCCAACATCGGTTTTCCTCCGCTCACATCCACTAAGCCGATTTGCTCGTGCCAGTTTCCGTCCTGAAGGAAAGAAACCAGGATGTATTTGCTGTCGGGAGCCCAGTTGAAAGTTTGGTCGCCGTCACTGTAGGAGTAGTTTTTTGTTTCGGGAAGTACGTTGCGGATTTTTTTGCTTGCTATGTTGTAAATACTTACCGCTGTTCTGTTTTCCAGGAAGGCAATTTCTTTTCCGTCGGGAGAATATTGCGGCTGAAACGCTTCTTTTTCGTTCACTACCAATGCTTCTTCTTTCAGAAGGGTAGATGCATAGAAATAACTGTCTTCTTTTCGGATCAGGGTTGTTTGGTAGATTCCCCAAACCTTGTTTCGTTCGGAAGCGTAAAGAATGGCTTTTCCGTCGGGTGAGAAACTCACGTTGCGTTCTTCTTCCGGTGTGTTGGTGATTTGTTTGGTAACTCCATTTTCCAGTGAAACTGCGAAAACATCTCCATGGCTCGTGAAAACAACTTCTTTACCGTTCGATGAAACTGCTATTTCGCCCGCACCTCCGGTTTCAACCTTGTTTTGGGTATCTGCATTTCGGTCTTCCGAGTTAATCTGAATCGCTACTTTTTCAGGATTTGCTCCTTCTTTTTGGGTGTAAATTTCTCCGTCGTAACCGTAACACAAGGTGTTATTCTCTGAAATGGAAAGGAAACGAACCGGGTTTTTATCGAATTTGGAAATCTGTGTTGCTGAAGCGGGCGTATTCGGATTCATTTTCCAAACATTGAAAGAGCCGCTTTTCTCACTTAAGTAGTATAGACTGCTTTCGTCATTGTTCCAAACCGGATTGCGGTCTTCTCCTTCAAATTCAGTCAGTTTGGTGAATTTATCACCGCTTTTTTCATACATCCATACATCACGTGCGACAGATGATTGGTGGTGTTTTCTCCAGGGATCTTCGTATCCTTTTTTGTCGTGGAAGATCATCTTCGTTCCTGCTTTGTTCCATTTGATATTCTCAGCAGTGATTGAAAGTTCTTGTTTTTCACGTCCGCCTTCAATTCCCACGGAATAAATTTCGCCCAGTGCTCCGTATGGAAACTGCGACATGGCTGCATTATCTACGCGTGAAGCGATGAAAACAATGCGTTTTCCGTCGGGAGAAAGACACTGCGGGTAATCATTACTGGAATGGAGTGTTAGTCTTTTGGTAGTTCCTCCCTGCAATGGAACCGAGAAAACATCAAAGTTTCCGTATCGGTCTGAAGCGAAATAGATCGTTTTTCCATCCGGAGAGAATACCGGCATGAAATCATAGGCATCACTTAAAGTAACGGGAACGGCCGTTCCTCCTGTTGCAGGAACCTGGTAAATATCTCCTTTATAGGTAAAGACGATCGTTTTTCCATCGGGTGAAATAATGGGGTAACGCATCCAAAGCGGTGTGTTTGAAGGTTGTTCAGGAGGGTTAGGTAACCGAAGGCTCATAACCATTGCGCCAATCATGACCCAAGCAAATAGTTTCTTCATAAATTGATTTTAGATGGTTTAAAAGTATGTAAAGTTTGGGGAATATGGTTGGGACAAATGTGGGACGGACTTTTTTAATTACGAATGCCTGATTCCTAATTACGAAATGCAGTAGGGACGGGAAATTTTTCAGCCACTACTGAGTGGTTTGTAAATTTGAATTAGCAATTGGTTTCCAACCTTTGCAATAAGCGTGCGTTATATTCTTAAATAATATTTAATAATATAACCCTTAAAAAAAAGAGCTTATGAAGAGATTTACTCAATTAGTGATGATTTGTTTGGCGCCGGTTGCATTCGGACAAACAAATTACACAGTGAATGCGCAGGCAACATCCTGGTCACCTAATGATCTGACTATTGATCTTGGAGACTCCGTTACATGGGTCAACAACAACAATGGTTCGCACAATGTGAACGGGACAACTGCGACATTTCCGGCAAACCCTGAATCTTTTTCAATGTTGACCATAGGAACAAACTGGACATTTGGAAAACGTTTCAATGTTCCGGGAGTTTACATGTATCGCTGCAACGTTCACTCGGCAATGATGACCGGGAAAGTAACGGTGGTTGATCCGAGTTTAGGATTGGGAGACCAAGCTGTTTCAGCAATCACTTTCGGACCGAACCCGGCAAATGATGTGATCAGCATTCAAACCAAAGCAACTGATTTTACTGTCGTGATCTATGACATGGCCGGAAATCGGGTATTGGCTGAAAATTTGAAAAACAAAAACGAATTGAACATTTCTTCTTTGAAGCAAGGAACTTATGTGATTGAGATCAATGCAAACGGAACAATTGTTCAGGATAAGTTTATTAAGAACTAATCGATATTCATTCATCAAAAGAAACCCGGAGCATTAGTTTTCCGGGTTTTTGATTTCAGTTGGAACCACTATCTTTATGCCAGTATAAATCGATTAATCTAACAAAATGAAAAAAATCAAATTGCTGTTTATTTCCCTGATTTCATTGTCTGGTTTCGGACAAACTTATTACCAGGATATTGGAGATGAAGACTATCAAAATCTCATGAAGAACGGGCTTAGCTATGTTTTAAGCGGAGATAAAGCATCGGATGAAATGATAGTCAAAGCTTTGAAGGATTATTGGAAAGTTTCTCCGGTGAAGATCATTGATAAATCAAAAGGGGAAGCTTTAAAAGCTGATGATGTTCAATTAACCCTTTTAGCAAATGAAGGCGTTCCTTTTCCATTTAACCTGACAATTGTAAGTGAGAAAACGCTTAAGAAAAAAGGAATGAGCCTTTACAGTACAACTGCAGTTGTTAACATCATTGGATTTACGGAAGTGGTTGATGATAAAAGCATTTTCTATTTTATACCTTATATGATCAATGCTTTGAACGATATGGCTGTTAAAATGAATGCCAATAAAATTGAGAAACGGGGTTTGCCCTATTTTAATACCATGAACGCTTTGTACCTCCCGAATGCGGTTGCATTGAAAACAAAAACGTTACTGATCATTTCTAATGAGAAAACCTTGGTAAATGAAGCCGAATTAACAAAAGCCGGAATTAAATATGAGTTCGTGAGTTTTGACCGTTTCTTGGAATTGGAATCAACAGAAGCGGGTAATTACTGTGTACTATATCTGAATCCAAGTCAGTTCTCAGAAATTACTATTTACAATTTGGATGATAAATCGATTGCTTATACCAGACATTATGTTAAGAATGTCCCAAAATTGGACAAGGAAGACATTAAGTTGATTGTTTCCAGCTGGAAGTAATCAGCGAATTTTTTTTTTGATAAATACATCTTGCTTCTATCTCTTTGCTGTGAAATCTTTCCTGCCACTTAACTGGCGGTTAACCGAATTTTAAATTTCCGTTTCATTATTGGGAACAATTGTGTATATTTTTGCGACACTAATATTAAGTAGGCATGGATACAAAAAACGCACTTTCAACTCCTCGTGTTTCTAAACTGGCAGAACATATTATTGGTTCTGAGATCATCAAACTGGCAGCAGAGGTCAATGAGAAGATCAAGCAGGGAGAAAAGGTTTACAATCTAACGATCGGGGATTTTAATCCGAAAGTTTTTCCGATTCCGGGTGAATTAAAGCAATTGATCCAGGAAGCATACGAAGATGATCAGACGAATTATCCTGCTGCGGACGGAATGTTGGAATTGCGTCAGGCTGTTTCTCAATTATTGAGCAAGCGCGGTGATTTGGAATATGCCACAGACGAAATTGTGATTACGGGAGGTGCTCGTCCGGCAATTTATGCCATTTTCAAAGCAATTGTTGATCCGGGAGATGCAGTGATTTTTCCTGTTCCATCCTGGAATAACAACCATTATACGTATTTGAACGATGCCCGTCCGATCCTGATTGAGACGAGTCCGGAAAATAATTTCATGCCGCGTGCAGAAGAGATCGCGCCTTTTCTTGCCGAAGCAAGTTTACTGGCTTTGTGTTCGCCTCTGAATCCAACAGGAACCGTTTTCTCGAAAGAAGATTTGGAGCAAATCTGTGATTTGGTGCTGGCTGAAAATAAAAGCCGTGAATTATCCGGGGCAAAACCTTTATACGTGATGTATGACCAGATTTACTGGCCTTTGACACATGGATCCATTGAACATTACAACCCGGTTTCCCTTCGGCCTGAAATGCGCGAATATACTTTGTTCGTGGACGGGATTTCGAAGTCTTTGGCGGCTACCGGAGTTCGGGTAGGCTGGACCATGGGGCCGAAGTTCGTGATCAATAAGATCAAGTCCATATTGACACACGTTGGTGCCTGGGCTCCAAAAGCAGAGCAGGTTGCTACAGCAAAGTATTTGAATGAATTAAGTCAATACGATTCGTATTTAAATCACATCAAATCGGAGATCAATGCGCGGTTGGTTGGTTTTTACAATGGAATCCAATCCCTGAAATCGGCAGGACATCAAGTAGATGCCATTGCTCCGGAAGCAGCGATTTACTTAACGGTTCAGTTCGCATTACATGGTTTGAGAACAGAAACAGGAAATGTGCTGGAAACAACGCAGGATGTGACGAAATACATTTTGGACGAGGCCAAAGTGGCCATTGTGCCTTTCTATGCTTTCGGATCTTCGGATGATTCGAACTGGTATCGCCTTTCTGTGGGAACCTGTAAGCTGGAAGATGTGGACGGAGTGATCTCGAATCTGAAGACAGCGCTTGAAAAGTTGAGCTAAGAACTCCTCAACTAGATGGATGATCCCCTGATCCCGCGCGCACGGGATTAGTTTTTTGTTTTTTAAGTGAGTGATATTTTCCCCTTTATTTCCTGGGTTTTGTGAAATAATTGTCAGGATTCAGGATAAAAAAGATATTCACAATTTCTTTTAATGAAATAAAAATGAATTCCCTGAAGCGATTTTTTCATTAAATTTCCTCCCAGAACTACAAAACTATATTTCAATTAAACTACGCTTATGAGAAAAATCCTCTTTTCTGCAGCCGTGCTATGTGGATTTACGTCCTTTTCGCAGGTTGCTCAGCCAAAACACCAACAACTTTCCTCTCCTCATGAAGTTGAAAAATGCAGTCAGCATCACCGTATGCAGGAAATGCAACTAAACGATCCGGCGCGCTATGCAACGATTTTTAAGGATCCATTGCCAAATCAGGGATCCAAATACAAACCGAATGCGGGAACTGAGAAATTAACCGGTGTGGTTTATACCATTCCTGTTGTTTTCCACATCATTCACAACAATGGTTCGGAGAATATTTCGGATGCCCAGGTACAAGATGCTTTAAATATCCTGAACCGGGATTACCGAAAACTAAATGCGGATACCAGCGCAATTGTATCAGCTTTTCAGGGTGATGCTGCAGATGTGGAAATTCAATTTGTTTTTGCTACCGTAGCTCCAAACGGTGCCTGTTTTTCTGGAATTACCAGAACCGTTAGTGCCCTAACGAATAACGGTGATGACGGCGAAGCTCAGGTTGCTGCGGTTGTTAGCGGGAATAATGTCTACCAGGGAATCTGGCAGCATAACCGCTATTTAAACATCTACGTAGCCAATGATATCGGTGGTGCTGCCGGTTATACCTTTAATCCAAATAACGGGGGAACAGCTCAGCAGCAAATGTATTACAACGGTATTTTTGTCCTGGAAAGTTACACCGGCTCCATTGGAACTTCAAGTGTTAATAACAGTAGAACGCTTACACATGAAGTGGGGCACTGGTTAAATTTGGCACACGTTTGGGGGGCAAATAATAACCCCGGATCTGCAGGTTGTGCAGGTACGGATAACGTGAACGATACACCGGCAACGCAAGGTTCAACCTCTTGTGTGCTTACTCAAAATTCCTGTACAACAGATAACGCTTATTGGGGATTTAACCAGATTGATCAGGTTCAAAATTACATGGACTATTCCTATTGTTCTAAAATGTTTACGCAGGGTCAGGTAGACAGAATGCGCGCAGCAATCATCAGTTCGGTTGGAGGAAGAAACAATATCTGGACAACTGCCAATTTGAATTTAGTAGGCGGCGGGCCGGGAACTTCCTTGTGTGCGATTGATTTCAATGCAAACCAAACTACCATGTGTGCAGGAACAACGGTTACTTATACTCCAACACAAACTTCCGGAATTTCTGCTTTTTCCTGGTCTTTCCCGGGAGGAACACCTGCAACTTCTACTGCTGCTAATCCTACGGTAACCTATTCAACCGCGGGGAATTACAATGCAAGTTTAACAGTTACAGCTTCTTCAAACGGCGCAACCTATCCGAAATCCAAAACAAATTACATCACGGTTAATGCCAACACAACGGTTAGTTTACCAATCACGGAAGGTTTTGTATCTGCTACATTCCCTCCGGCAGGTTGGAACATTGTAAATATTGGAGGTACAGGAACATGGACACGCTCTAATTCTGTAGGACTTGCACCAACTGCGGGTAATTCCTTAAGGTTTGATAATTACACCATTCAAACAGGTAATGATGAAATTCGTTTGCCTAAAGCAGATATTGTTGCGTATTCAAGTGCAACCTTAACATTTGATGTGGCTTATGCGCCTTACGATGCTGTCAATTTTGACGGATTGCAGGTTTTGGTTTCAACAGATTGCGGAGGAACATTCACGTCGGTTTATTCCAAATCGAATACTACTTTGGCAACTGCGCCAGCTACTGAGAATGCTTTTGTTCCTACGGCTGCGCAATGGAGAAGTGAAACAGTGGATTTGACTCCTTATGTTGGGAACAGTTCCGTTTGGATCGCATTCAGAAACTTGTCGGGTTACGGAAACAATCTGTATGTAGACAATATCAATGTCTCGGGAATTAGCGGTACTCCGGTTGCTCCTGTAGCTTCGTTTACTTCTACAGGTCAAACGGTTTGTGCCGGGCAATCGGTTACCTATACCAGTACTTCCACTAATAACCCGACTTCATACAGTTGGTCATTCCCGGGAGGAACTCCTTCCTCGTCTACTTCTGCCAGCCAGGTGGTGACTTATGCTGCTGCCGGAACATACAATGTTTCATTAACAGCTACCAATTTAGGCGGATCGAATGCATCCAATCAAACAGGATACGTTACTGTGAATCCTTCTCCCGCTGCTCCAACCATTACTTCAGGTGGGTCAACTACATTCTGTCAGGGAGGTTCCGTAACATTGACTTCTTCTGCGGGATCGGGAACTACCTGGTCTAATTCGGCAGGTGGATCTTCCATTACGGTAACCACTTCTGGTAATTATACGGCTACAACAACCGTTGCTTCCTGTCCTTCACCGGCATCCAACAGTATTTCCGTCACAGTCAATGCGAACCCGAATGTGACTTTCGCTTCGGTTCCTATGCTTTGTTCAACTGACGGACCTTACACCCTGACTCAGGGAAGCCCGGCAGGAGGAACTTATTCAGGAACAGGGGTGACCGGGAACCAGTTCAACCCGGCAACAACGGGAATCGGTTCTACAACAGTAACTTACAGTTATACGAATATCAACAATTGTACAGCTAGTTCTCAGACCACGGTTGTAGTGGACGGTTGTGCATCCATTGCTGAAAACGAATTGGATTTCATTCAGGTTTACCCGAATCCATCTACCGGAACTTTCACTATTTCTTCCGGAGAAGTGAATATAAATTCGGTAAAAATATTCAATGCGATAGGTCAGGTTGTTTTTGAATCAGCTGATTTGCAAACTTCAAAACAAGCAATTGATTTGAAAGGTATGGCAAAAGGTGTTTACACTGTGCGTGTATTAACAGAAGCAGGAACACAACATATTCCATTGGTATTGGAAAAATAAAAATTAACTACTCTACTTAGAAAAGGCTGTTACGTTGCGTAGCAGCCTTTTTTATTTCAGCTCAACTCATTTCAACAGCCAATTCGCCAACGGAAAACAGACTGTTGATTATTTAACGATTTACAGTCGGATTGTTTTATCCTAAAAACCTGTACGGAAAATCGCAACAGTCAAAAATCAAGGCGCAGAATTCCGTTTTCTAATTCTATGCATTCCTAGCAAATTTGTCTCGAAACTTAAAATTGAAAACCATGAAAAAATTAATTCTAATGTGCTTGAGTTTATATGTATACGAATCATTTGCACAAACTTCGCAATTGCCTTCCATGGTAATCGCAGGAATTGAGGTCAGGAATATTGCGTCTAACGAGGACATCCTTCGTTCGGTAATCTACAAGAGTTTGGTTAATTCTAAAAGGTATGTGGTTAATGACCGCTATGATGTTGCTGAAAAACTGGGGGATAATAAGATGAAAGAATGCATGGGGAAAGACTGTCTTGGAAAAGTTGGGTCCCAGTTAAGCGCCGATTTTGCCATGAGTGCCAGTTATGAAGGTTTGGGAGACCGGATCCTGATCTCGATGAAAATAGTCAATGTTAAGACCGGGGAAATCGAGCAAAATGAAATTGAACAATTTGAGAATCAGCCGCGCGAGTTAAACCGAATGACGGATATTATGATCTATAAATTGCTGAAACTGGATGTAGATTTATCTGTTTATAAGGCCTTGTTCTTCAAAGACGGACCAACCGCCAGCGCCGGATTGGGGAAGATGAATAATTCCGGGCCGCGGATTGGCTTTGCAGTTCCTACGGGAGAAAACGGGGAGTTTTTTACCCGTAATGAGCGAGAGGGTGGAGTCGGGACCATACCGCTCCTGTTCAATATCGGTTACCAATTAGAAGTTCAGTATGCCGGCAGTGAAAAGTTTAGCGGTTTGTTTGAATTTTTGGGGAATGTTGCAGGAATGGAACACGGTACTCCCATTCCTTCCCTGGCCATTATGCACGGAGTGCGCTTTGGAAAAGGTGCCTGGGAAATTGCCATGGGACCATCATTTACCATGAAACGTTTGGTTTCCGGAACGACAGATTACGACGGGAGCTTTCGCACTTACCAGGAATTGTATGCGATGGGAGCTGGAGATGCGGCTAACACGATGGCTTATTTCAAACGTCCGGATACCCGCGGAGCAACTTATTTTTCTACCAACTTCATTTTTGCCTTTGGAAAAACATTTCGACCGGGAGCTTTGAACGTTCCCCTGAATATCTATGCAAGCATGAACAAATACGGAACAACGTATGGGGTTTCGCTTGGTATCAATATTACCCGATCACGTAAATACACCTACACCAAATAAATCAGCGCCTTCGCCGAAGCTATTTGCCTTTGTGAAGCCACTTCGGCATAGCAAGGTCAGCGAAGGAGCACAGAGAGATGGAGGGAGGAAAATCCCCGGTTTTGCATTTGTGCGGGACCGGGGGTTTTAAGGTTGAAACGGCTATTTAACAACTAGTTAGAAGTAGTCATTTTTAAATCAAGGATTAACATGGCGTGATTTTTGTATGGAATCAGTAATTAATTTTACTTAATACTCATTCTTAAATCAAAAATCATGAATCGAATTTTACTCTTTTTTCTTTTGATCTCTTCTGTTGGATTTGGTCAAAACTTTATCATCTCGGACCAGCACCATTATGGGACTTCAGGTGCCGATAACCTGGGGCAAACCATCAAATGTCAGGATGACGGATACTTAATGATCTCAAGTTCAAATGGAAATGATTATGACAAAACTAACCCGGGTTATGGGGGTTACGATATTTGGGTGATTCGTTTGAATGCAGATAAAACTATTCGTTGGGAAAAAACGTTTGGTGGAGCTCAGAATGACTACCCCAGGTCAATTATTGAATTAGGCGATGGAACTATTTTGCTGCTTGGAAATTCTTTATCAGGAGTTAGCGGAAATAAGACAAGCGTCAATTATGGAAGTACAGATTATTGGCTGCTCAAATTAACAAGTACTGGAGGCAAAATTTGGGATCAATCTTATGGATCTTCGGGAATTGAGGGTTCTTCCACTATCCTTGAAATTTCGGACACCAATTATCTGATTGTAGGTGGTTCAAATGGAGGGGTTTCAGGCTCAAAAACAGAAGCTAATTATGGTCTTAACGATGTTTGGGTTGTTGCAATAGATTCTTCGGGAACCAATTTATGGCAAAAAAGCTATGGAGGAAGTGACTTTGATGGGGTTTCAGAGCAGTTTGCTATTCAATTGGAAAATGATAATATTTTACTTTTAGCAGCTTCGGAATCAGGTGTTTCGGGAAATAAAATTACCCCACATTATGGTTCGGGAGATGCTTGGGTCATAGAAATGAATCCTGCTAATGGACAGATCATTCAACAAAATAGTATTGGAGGTTCTGGCTATGATAATATGCATAGGGTTATAGAGCATGATGGATCCATTTACATTGCTGGTTTCTCATCTTCCGGTATCAGTGGAAATAAAGAATCACCGTTGCTTGGTAACACGGATGCCTGGCTTTTGAAATTAGACAATAACCTATCTGTTTTATCTGACCAGTCATTTGGAGGAACACTCAACTGCAGGTTTACGGGGATTGTTTCTACTTCAACCGGAATAATTGCTTTTGGTGAAGGAGGAGACGATAATAATCCATGGTTGTACGGAACAATTAACGGTACAAAAGATAGTTGGGTTGTGGGATTTGATGATGCGGGAAATTACCAATGGAATTATGTGTTTGGAACATTTACGGATAATGGGATTGAGTTATTAATTGATTTGTTTGAGAATAGTAGCAATAGCTTTACATTTTCATTTTTGTCCAGTTCACCTGGAAATGATGGTGATCTAAGTGTTTTGGGATATGGTTATACTGATTTCTATCTAATGGATTTAGATACTGATTTAGGAGTTTCCGATCTTCCTTCCAATCAATTTTCTCTTTACCCGAACCCCGCAATCAATTCGTTTTCAATCAACGGATTAAACGAATCGGCATCCTATGAAATTGCCGATATGCAGGGAAAAATCGTTGAGTCGGGGAATTACAGCGGGGCAATCGATGTTCAAAAATTAAATACAGGAATGTATACGGTCCGCATCGTGTATGGCACTCAAACGATCACTCATAAGTGGATTAAAAACTAAAAAAAAATGAATTCTAAAATCCCCGGTTTGCATTTGTGTGGGGCCGGGGATTTTAAGTTTGAAACGGTTATTTAACAACTGGTTAGAAGTAATCGTTTTTGAATTAAAGATTAACATGGCGTGATTTTTGTACTGAATCAGTAATTAATTTTACTTAATACTCATTCTTAAATCAAAAATCATGAATCGAATTTTACTCTTTTTTCTTTTGATCTCTTCTGTTGGATTTGGTCAAAACTTTATCATCTCGGACCAGCACCATTACGGGACTTCGGATTCAGATAACCTCATAAAAACGATTAAATGCCAGGATGGTGGGTTTCTAATGGTTGCTGCTTCTAATGGAAGCGGTAATGACAAAACACAAATAAGCTTTGGAGGATACGATATTTGGGTGCTCCGTTTGAATGCAGATAAAACCATTCGCTGGGAAAAAACATTTGGTGGAACTGATGATGAGAACCCGATGTCGATTGTTGAATTGACAGATGGGAATATCCTGTTGTCGGGAGTAAGCTGGTCTGGAATCAGCGGAAATAAAACAAGTGCAAACTTGGGAAGTAATGATATTTGGGTACTTAAGCTGGATGCTTCCGGTACTAAAATATGGGAGAAGGTATTTGGTTCAGTAAATGGCGATGGTGGTACTATTTATGAAATTTCACCAACAAATTATTTGATTTTTGGAGCATCGGATGGCGGTATTTCCGGAACAAAAACAGTGGCTAGTTATGGTGGATTAGACACTTGGTGTATTGGGATTGATTCTTCAGGAACCGAAATCTGGCAACAAGCGTATGGTGGTAATGGAACTGATGGAAGTAATGGAAGGGGTTTTTGTAAACTTCAAAATGGCAATGTTTTGATATTGACCACATCTTCTTCCGGGGATTCAGGTAATAAAACTTCTCCAAACTATGGTTATACGGATGGATGGCTGCTTGAAATTAATCCCGCTAACGGACAGCTGGTCCAGCAAAACAGTTTTGGAGGTTACGGACAGGATTACCTCTTCAGTGTTTTCCAGGCCGGAAATGCCATTTACCTGACAGGGTCTACCCGTTCTGATATAAGTGGGAACAAGCAATCTATTTTGTATGGAACTACTTCTGCCTGGCTCTTGAAATTGGATGCTAACCTTTCGATTCTTTCGGATCAGAGTTTCGGAGGAATTACTGCATGTACTTTCGGTAGCGGGTTCGCAAAAACAACCAATGGATTTGTTGTTTTGGGACTTTGCAGAAATGACTCGAATCCCTGGGTGACAAGAGCAGTCAATGGGACGAATGATGTATGGCTGATGGCATTTGATGATGCCGGAAACTATCAGTGGAACTATTCATTTGGATCTGCTACCGGTTCCGATGATATCGGGGATGTTATTGAGAATTCGAATAATCACTATACGGTTTCGTTTTTTACAAATACAACAACAGCTAATGGCGATATTACGGTAGCAGGATATGGTTCCAACGACCTTTTTTTTGTTGATCTGAATACCAACTTAGGACTTTCCAATCTTCCTTCCAATCCATTTTCCATCCATCCAAACCCGGTAAGCAACTCGTTTTCGATCGACGGATTAAGTGAAGCGGCATCCTATGAAATTGCTGATATGCAGGGACACATTCTTGAATCGGGTAATTACAACGGTATTATTGACGCTGAAAAATTTACTATCGGAATGTATACCATCCGCATTGTTTCCGGTTCTCAGACGATTACCCATAAATGGATTAAAAACTAAGGATTACCTGTTTTTTTGAAATCCCGGCCTTGCAATTGCAGACCGGGATTTTTTTGTAACTCAAACTTTCAATCGTCGGGTAAAGCTCATGATTGCTGCAAGAACTACGAACAATCCCATACTTCCTACTATTAAGGCATAGGTTTCCATGTTTACAATCACGTAGAGGAAGCCATAGAGAATGGAAATAGCGGCAAGAATGGTGAGCGCAAACTTCAGCGATCGAAGCACGGAATAAGCGTACCAGCTTAATAAAGTCAGAATTCCGGTGCCTGCAGCCAGGTAAGAGCGTGCAAAGCCGAATTGCTCTGAGAAGGAAAGCAGGATGATATAGAATAAGATGAGTGAAAGTCCGATCATCAGGTAATGAATGGGGTGGATCAGCATTTTCCCGATTAATTCGATGAGGTAAAATACCGTGAAAGTTAGCAGAATGACCAGGATGGCGTATTTAACCGTTCGTTCATTTAACTGGTACTGATCAATTCCTTCCAGGAAATCCACCGATGCTTCGGACAATTTTCCGTATTGGTTGGAATGTTCTATTCCTGTTTTGGTGTTTTGAGCAATGTTCATCATGCTCCAGGAACCGGTGAAGCCATTTTTGACTTCAAACGAATCCGGGTTTGGAAGAGAAGTGCCGGAAAAGGATGGATTATTCCAGTTTGAAGTCATTTTGTAGCTGCTCTTTTTGGCAAAACCAGGTAGAATGATTTTCCCGGAACCATTTACGTTGTAGCTGGTATTGACATTGATTTGGGTGGTTGATTTGTCAATAGTGAATGGAGCTGTGGCATAAAATAACTTTTCAGGACTGTTTTCCGCCGGGATTTGCTGTTCAATTTCCAGTCCTTTTCCGTTTACTTCTATTTTTTCCATGTTAGAAAGACGCGTTTCGGCAAGTGCCAACAGGCCCACCTGAGCTTTTGAAAGATCGAGGTTCGGGTTGTTCAGGTTTGGCACAAAGGCTGCTGAAGTGTGGTTACGCGATTGAAAAACAGGAAAATGATAAATTCCCCTTTTTTTGGTGCTTGCGTTTACGTGGAGATTGGTGTTTTCATTTTCGGGAAAGAAGAACTGGTATTTTCGGTATTTGCTGTTTTTGATTGGAATTCTCAGGACCAGGCCTTTATACACAAAATTGCTTCCCCATTCCGAACGTATTTCGTCTTTGATTGTCTGTGCCCTGTATTGACGTTCATGGATCAATGAGATGACATTGGTTATGGGGATGAGCAGGACGACGGTTAGACTTCCTATTAGGATTAATCGACCGAGAGAAGAGTTCAGGAATTTGACGAAGTCATTCGTTTCCTTGTCGTTTGGTTGTTCTTGATTGTTTTCCATGTTTACAATTTAAAAGAACTTTGAAATTCAAAGTTGATGAATAAAAAAATAGTTATTTGCTTGTTTTGATTAATTGCTCAAGCGCGGCCAGATGCTTGGCAAATGTTTGTTTTCCCAATAAAGTTGCTTCATAGGTTGTATTGGGCTTTTTACCAATGAATTGCTTTTTGATGTCAATGTATTCTGATTGCTCCAGGGCTTTGATGTGTGAAGCCAGGTTCCCGTCGGTAACTTCCAGCAGTTCTTTCAACCGATTGAAGTCCACCGTGTCATTTACCATCAGAATAGACATGATTCCCAGTCTGATCCGATGATCAAATGATTTGTTGATATCTGATATGATGCTTGTCATTGCTTTTTATAATCGTATTTCAGGTACATGTATGCACCATAGAAAATGTGACAGATCCCGAAACCGAACATCCAAAAGTACAAACCATAACCGATATACAGGCTATTTGCCAAGCCAAGAATGATAAAGATGAATCCAAGGTT